>JAVBSZ010000079.1:0-10083 GCA_031556415.1 Opitutales bacterium
CATGACGCCGCCCTCAGGCAGATTGAAAACGACGGATTTGACGCCCTGCTGGAAATCCCCGAAGGGTTTGAAAAGGACCTGCGGGTCTTCAAAAACGCGCGCGTCCTCGTGGAGGTAAATTCCGTCAACGGCACAAAGGGAGGCATAGGCGCGGGCTATCTCGGGGAAATAATAACGGCGTTCTGCGAAGACATATCCGGCGAATTCGCCTTCCAAAACGCAAAGCTTCCGGAAATCGAAATGCGCGCGGAAAACAGGTTCAACATCTTTCTAAACTACAAGGCCTTCATCGTTCCCGGGATAGTGGTGTTTTTGATTTCCATAATCGCGGGGCTGCTGGCAGCGGTCAACATAGTGCGCGAGAAGGAGGAAGGCACCATGGAGCAGATGAACGTTGCGCCCATTTCAAAGCTCACTTTCATAGCGTCAAAAATAGTGCCATTTTGGATTATAGGCCTGGTCATAATGACCTTCGGGATGATTATCGCATGGCTCGTATACGGCCTTGTTCCAGAGGGCGACATCCTCATACCCTACGCCTTCGCGGCGGTCTATCTGACGGCCTTCTGCGCCTTCGGCCTGATAGTTTCAAACCACTCTCAGACGGTCCAGCAGGCGCTGCTGACCTTCATCTTCTTCATAATGATATTCCTGCTTATGAGCGGAATATTCACGCCCATAAGCAGCATGCCGGAATGGGCGCAGAAGATGACGCTCCTCAACCCCGTGCGCTATTTCGCGGAGGTCATACGCGCGGTGTATCTCAAGGGAGCGGGCTGGGAGGATCTGAAATGGCACTTCGCCGTGATATCCGTTTTCGCGCTGGTGATAAACGCGTATGCGGTTGCGTCCTTCAAGCGCAGCGTGAACTAAGGCGCTGCCGTATTTTCTATTTGGCGTATTGCGTCGGGTCTTTCACGCCGGCAGAGATGAAAGCCTCACGGCGTTCGCGGCAGGTGGCGCAGGTTCCGCAATGGATTTCACCGCCCTTGTAGCAGGACCATGTAAGAGAAAAATCAACGCCGAGGTCCGCGCCGAGCTTAACAATCTGCGCCTTGTCCATGTTGACGAAGGGGCGGAAGAGGGAAATTTCACTATAGTCGCAAAGGCGCAGAGCGGCGTCCATCGCCTGCGCGAACTCCTCGCGGCAGTCGGGATAAATGGCGTGGTCTCCCCCGTGCGCGGCGTAGGCCACGTGCGCGCACTTTTTTACCGAAGCGCGCGCGGCGGCCACGGCCATGAATATCATGTTGCGGTTTGGCACGACGGTGGCCTTCATGTTCGCAGTTTCGTAATCGGCGTCCGGAACCTCAATGGCGGCGGCGGTAAGGGCGCTCTCCCCGAAGAGGGGGGCGAGCGCGGACAAGTCCGCAACTTCGAACGCAACCCCGAGGCGGGCGCAGTTTTCACGCGCGAAGGAGAGCTCCTTTCCGTGTTTCTGAGCATAATTCACGCCCAGCGCCTCGGCAATAAGGCCTTCTTTGGAAAGCTTATGCAGCAAAACCGTGGAATCCAGCCCGCCGGAGTATATCAAGAGGGTATTTTTCATATGTTGTAATTGCCCTTTGTTATAACATCAGCAATATGCGACACTCAATTATATTTTTTCAGCATCATATTTTTTTACCATCCCAGCATTTATGGAACTCGCACTTAAACTTTTCGGCGCATTGGGCGTCTTTTTATTCGGAATGAAGCTTATGAGCGACGGGCTCCAGAAAATCGCCGGCGAGAGGCTGAGGATGATACTGGGAACGATGACGCAAAACCGCTTCACGGGCCTGCTTTCCGGCATAGTCATCACCGCATCAATACAGTCTTCCACGGCGACGACGGTGATGCTTGTGAGTTTCGTCAACGCGGGGCTTATAAAGCTTAGGGAGTCCATAGGCGTCATAATGGGCGCGAATTTGGGAACGACGGTCACCGCATGGATCATAGCGCTGCTCGGCTTCAAATTTTCACTTTCCGAAATAGCCCTTCCTATGGTGGGTTTGGGCGCCTGTTTCATTTTTGCGAAGCGCTCAAACTACAGGAACCTCGGCGAATTTCTCTGCGGCTTCGGTTTCCTATTTTTGGGTCTGGAGTACCTTAAATCCTCCATGCCCGAAATCACGCCGGACAACGAGGCCTTCCAATGGGTTTTGCAGTACACGAACCTGGGCTTTGCATCCACTTTGATATTCCTGGCAGTCGGCCTCACGCTGACCTTCCTCGTGCACTCCTCGGCGGTGATGATGGCCATAACAATCACCCTGGCCGCCAAGGGCTGGATACCCTTCGAACTGGCGGCGGCGATAGTTTTGGGCGAGAACATCGGCACGACGCTCACTGCGGTTGCGGCCTCCATCCCCGCCAACACAAACGCGCGGCGCGCGGCCATGGCGCACCTGCTATTCAACGTGATAGGCGTGGTGTGGGTGCTGGCCATATTCCCGATTTTCACCGGCATGATATGCCGGATAATTCCCGACCCCGCTGCGGTTTCGCAGACCTTCCTGGACATGGTTGGCGCAGGAAAGGCTGAATCGCTCACGCCCGAACAGCTCAAGGATTTCGCCCAGCGCAGCATAGTTCCGGACAGGCTCGCGCTCTTCCACACCATGTTCAATTTGACGAACATCGCCCTGCTCATCTGGTTCGTACCGCAGATTGAAAAGCTCGTGACGCTCGTCATCAGGGGCGGGAAAGAGAAGAATACGACGATCGCCCAGCGCCTTGAATACCTCACAAACAACATAAACCAGATGGGCGAAATCGCCCTGTTTGAGGGGCAGAAGGAGGTGCTGCACCTCGCGGCAATATCGGGCGAAATGTTCGACGGCTTCATCAACGTCTTCCAGAACACGGAGAAGGACATGACCGCGGAGGTCAAGCGCCTGCGCAGCATGGAGCAGGAGACGGACGAACTCGCCGCAAGCCTCACCAGCTTTTTCGTGCACTGCTCATCGCAGGAGCTCAGCGAGCAGTCCTTGAAGCTTGTCACGCGCAATATGATAATCGTAGCCGAGTTGGAGGATATGTCGGACTCCTGCTACCGCCTCATCACCTTTGCAAGGAAGCGCTACCGCAAGCAGTTCACGGACATCATCTGGAAGAACCAGTCATTCGTGGATTTCTGCGCGGAAATCAAGAGCTTCATAAAGTTCATGGACGACAACCTCCGCAAGCAGACAATCTCGAAGGAGGATTTGTCTTTCGCATTCAACATGCGCGGCAAGCTTGATTCCATCAGAAAGAGCCTGAGAAAAGAGGCCATAGCGCAAATGGAAACGACGGGAGCCACGCAGGGCTCCATCCTCTTCATCGAAGTGCTGAGCCAGTGCGAACGCGTGGGCTCGCATGCCCTGAACATTCTTGAAGCCCTCTAAATTTGGCGTTTTGACGAACTTGTTTGGCGAATAACTGCGTTTGCTTCGCGCGCCCGACCGCTTACGTACATCAGTACGCTACGCGCCCGTGCGCACTTCGCAAGCCTCGTTCTTCATCCAAACCGTACCGCAAAAAAGAGTTCTTTAGTTTTCGTCTTTGCATTTCAAAGCGAATCATTGTAGCAAATGGAATTTCTCAAGAATGCAAACTCTTGATTTGGCGCAATTATTTGGGATGAAGAGCAAGGCGTGAAAAAAGGCCGCGGTAGGAGTGTACAGATTAGTACATGACTAGTGCGGCATTTTTGAAGCAACGCCGCTATTCGCCCAAAGAATCCGCCAAAAAGTTTTCGTACTCGCTCACGAGGGCTCTCGGCACGCTGGCATGCAGGAGGACGCCGCAGGGCTCGTCCTTTTTGCTTCGGACTTTAGCCTTGGCATAAAGCGTTGAAATGAGTTTGTATTTGTCGTGCGGAATGAGCAGCGTCATTTCCTCTGAAGCGGCTTGGGACATGTCTGAGAGCTTTAATAGAAGTTTATCCATGCCCTCCCCCGTTTTGGCGCTGACGAATATGCCGTCCGGGAAGGCACCGCGAAGGCGCGCGTGTTCGATTTCGTCAATGGCGAGGTCGCACTTGTTGAAGACCGTGAGGGCGCGCTTTGAGTCGGCGCCGAGCTCCTTTAAAACCGCGTTCGTTGTGTCTATGTGCGCGATTGCCTCCGCGCTGGAAGCGTCCACGACGTGGATGAGAAAATCGCTGATGAGCGCCTCTTCGAGCGTGGCCTTGAAGGCGTCCACAAAATGGTGCGGAAGGTTGCGCACAAAGCCCACGGTGTCCGTCAGAAGCATCGTTGAGCCGGAGGGAAGCGATACCTTCCTCGTGGTCGGGTCCAGCGTCGCAAAGAGCTTGTCCTGCGCCAGCACGCTGCTGCCGGAGAGCGCATTAAGCAATGAAGACTTTCCCGCGTTGGTGTAGCCGACTATCGCCGCAGACGGAATCTGCAGGCGCGTCCTGCGCTTGCGCTGCGTGTGCCTGGAACTTTTGACAACCTCAAGTTCCTTTTTAAGCTTTGCTATGCGCACGCGGATGAGGCGTTGGTCGAGTTCCAACTGGCTTTCGCCCTCGCCGCGCTGTGTAACGCCACCGCCGCGCTGCCTGCTCAGATGCGTCCACGCGCGCTTGAGGCGCGGGAGAGAATATTCAAGCCGCGCAAGCTCAACCTGAAGGCGCGCCTCCCTTGTCTGCGCGCGGTCCGCAAAAATGTCGAGTATCACCTCCTGGCGGTCTATGACGCATATTGCGCCGTCGCGCTCCCAGTTGCGCTGCTGAGCGGGCGAGAGGGCGTCGTCAAACACCACGCAGTCCGCGCCTATTTCCTTTGCGCGCTCCACGATTTCCGCAAACTTGCCGCTGCCCACAAGGTACTGCGGGTTGACTTCTGAAACCCTCGCCAGCATCGTTTCGGCGACGGAAACGCCGATATTTTTCACCAGCTCCGCAAGCTCGGAAACGAGGCTCCTCGTATTTTCAAGGTCTTCCGACCGCCTGCACACGCCCACAAGAAGGGCTTTGCTGACTTTGTTTTCGTCGGCGCAAACTTCTTTTGAAATTTCCGCCATTATGCTATGCTGCAATTCATATTTAAGTTGTGGACAAGTCCTAATTTTTTTTCAGAATTTTTCAACGTAAATTTGAATCGGAATTTCCACACCGGAACTAATGGCTGAAAAATCGACATACTTTGTGAGCGCGGATGACGACTTCCTCTCCACCAACGCGGCGAGGGAAATCTTCGAGCGCCTCTGCAAGGGGATAGAGGACGACATGTCAAAGGAGGTTGTGGACTGCTCCGCCAATTCCGCCTCAGACGTTGAGAAGGCCTGCGCAAGCGCGATCGAGGGCGCGCGTACCATGTCGCTTTTCGGCGGCAAAAAGGTGATATGGATGCGCGGGGTGAACTTCATTTCAGACAGCCGCGCGGGCAAGAGCGAGGGCGCGAAGGCGGCCGTCGTCAAACTGCTCGATTTTCTTGAAAAACTAGACGCGGAAGTGGCCGGCGTCGTCATAAGCGCGAGCCCCGTTGACAGGCGCTCGGCGGCCTTCAAACGCCTCCAGAAATTCGCCGAATGCAAAGACTTTAAATTGGACGACTCTTCGGACGCCTGCGCCCAGCTCATCAAAAGCCGCTGCCAGGAGCTCAACGTTAAGCTTGAATACGGCGCGGCGGAGACGCTGGCGGCGATAGTGGCGGGAAGCCCGCGCATGGCGCTAAGCGAGATTGACAAGCTGGCAGCCTACGTCGGCTTCGGCGGAAACGAAATTTCCGAAAAGGACGTGATTGAAATGGTGCCGATTTTCGGCGAGGGGGACTTCTTTGAAATCGCCAACGCGTTTTATTCGGCGGATTTGAACCTGGCCCTCGCCTCCCTCAAAAGGTATTTTTTCACGAACAAAAACGCCTCCGCGCGCCCCATAATCACGATACTCCAGAAGCAGAATTCCCTGCTCATACAGCTGCGCGCGCTCATGGACGACGGCGTCATACCGGCGTCGGAACGCGGCGTCTCCAAGTTCGCAATGGAGGCCGCGGCGGGCGGATATGCGGAGATGTTCAAGGACTTTTCCGTAAAGTCCTCCTACAGCGTGTTCTCTCAAAACTCATGGTACGCGGGCCAGAAGCTCGCGCCAATGGCGGCGCGCTTCGGCATGAAGAAGCTGCTCGCCTTCCAGACGATGCTGGCAAAAAGCTTTGAGGAGCTCCTCTCCGCCTCGGGACGCGACGAGGCGGTAATGCGGGACCTCTTTGTGCGCTGCCTCTCAAAGTGATGCGCGGAAAACTTCCGGATTTCGTCAGAATTGTCTTGAAAGGGAAAAGGCCCGAATTAAGACTTCACCGCTTTAACGCTTTAACATAATACAAAACAAAACAGGAAAATTTTATGGCAGGAGTCGGCAAACTACTCAAACAGGCGCAGAAAATGCAGAAGGCCATGGAGGCCATCCAGTCCGAATTGGAAAGCAAGGAGATAGAGGTCTCCGCGGGCGGCGGCGCCGTGAAGGTCACCGTCAGCGGACAGGGCGCGCTCAAGGGCCTTAAACTGGACCCCGAATTCCTCAAAGAGGACGCCGAAACCGTATCCGGAGTCATACTTGAAGCCATAAAAGAGGCGTCTGAAAAGGCAAAAAAACAGAGCGAAGAGGAAATGGGAAAAGTTACCGGCGGCTTCCAGTTCCCCGGCGTTTTTTAAATTTTTGAAACGTGGGAGAAGCCTTTGACAAACTCAAAAACGCGCTCAAGAAGCTTCCCGGACTCGGGCACAGGAGCGCGGAACGCATAGCGCTTCACCTCTCCATCGAAAGGCCGGACGAGGCCGGAGAGCTTTTGCGCCTCGTCTCCTCGGCGCTTGAGCGCATCACGCCCTGCCCCTTGTGCCACGGCATTTCGGAAGACGGCGCCCTCTGCGAAATCTGCGCGCAGGCCTCGCGCCTGCCCAACATGCTCTGCATAGTTGAAAAGGCGAGCGACATCGCCGCCATAGAGCGCTCCGGCGCTTGGCGCGGGCGCTACCACGTGCTTGGAGGAAAGCTTTCCCCGCTGCACAAGGTGGGCCCTGAAGATTTGAACCTCGGCTCCCTCGCAAAGCGCATTGACGCCGAAGATGTTTCCGAAATGATACTAGCCCTCTCAAACGACATCGAGGCGGAGGCAACCTGCCACTACATCCAGGACAGGATTGCGCGCACGCGCACGGTAAAAATTTCAAGGATAGGCTTCGGCCTTCCGAGCGGAAGCCAGCTTGGCTTTGCGGATTCAAACACAATCAAAAGCGCGCTGGACGCGCGCAAAACAATATAGGCATGTTCAAAAAATCAATATCGGCGGCGCTTGTCTTCCTCGCGGCCCTTTCGCTCGCAAATGCGGACACAGTTTCTAATGCGGCTTCGGAAAAGAAGCCCGACATGTCTTATTATGACGCGCTGGTTCTGGGCCTCGTCGAAGGCGTTACGGAGTACCTGCCGGTATCATCAACGGGGCACCTTGTCATCGCAAATTATTTTTTGGGCCTGGATGCTGATGAGCCCCTTTACGACTCCCACGGAAATCGTTTTCCCACCGGAAAGTTTGACGAGGAATCCGGCCTTCCCCTTTATTATACGATGAAGCAGGCCTGCAACGCCTACGCGGTTATTATCCAGATAGGCGCAATTTTGGCGGTCGCCATAATATACTGGCAGAGCCTGATGCGCATGCTCATGGGCCTCCTGGGCAAAGACGGCGGCGGCCTCAGGCTCCTCCGCAACCTGATATGCGCGTTCATGCCGGCGGCCGTAATCGGACTGCTTTTGCACGATTTTATCGAGGAAAAACTTTTCGGGATACTGCCCGTGATCTTCGCGCTTGCGGCGGGCGGCGTACTGATGCTGGTGGTCCAGAAGCGCTATGACGCCCGCTCAAAGTCCGACTCCGAAGACTTTGACATTTGCGATATGACTGTGATGCAGTCTCTCATGGTCGGCCTTCTGCAGTGCTTGGCGCTCTGGCCGGGCACGAGCAGATCCATGATGACTATACTCGGCGGGTACTTTGCGGGCCTGAAACCCGCAAAGGCCGCAGAATTCAGCTTCCTTCTCGGCCTCGTCACGCTCAGCGCGGCGTCGCTCTTCAAAATAGCCAAAGACGGCAGCGCCATCGCGGCGACGCTTTCAATAGGTCCGCTCGCGCTCGGCCTCTTTGTGGCCTTTGTAAGCGCGGCGCTTTCGGTAAAGTGGCTGGTAGGCTTCCTCAACAGGCGCGGGCTTGCTGCATTCTCATACTACAGGTTCGCGGTGGCCGCCATACTGCTTGTTATTTACATGATGAGCTGAATTTTTGCGAAGGCGGGACGGATTTTGATGAAAAATTTTGAAGCCACAGACGCCCACACGCATTTTTTCCCGACGGAATACCTGACGCCGTCCCCTATTGAATGGGCTGCGGCGCGCGGTGAAAGCTATTGGGTGAAACTCGTGGGCAGCCGTCCGGACGGAAAGCGCAGCCTGCAGGGTTTCCCGAGCGTTGAAAAATTCATTGCGGACATGGACGGGGCGGGCATACGCCGCGCCATAATCCAGAACTGGTATTGGGAAAGGCCCGAAACCTGCGCGGAGTTTGACAAAGCTTTGATGAAGGCCGTCGCGCCCTTCAAAGACAGGCTGAGCGCTTTTGCGGCCATACAGCCGGCGCATTTGGAGTTTTCACTTTCCGTCATTGAGCGCGCGCGGGAGAACGGCTTTTGCGGAGTCGGCGAACTGCATGACGGTGTGCAGAAATTTTCCTACGCATCCGCTGAATTTGAAAAGATAGCCCGCAAGTGCGCCGAGTGCGGCCTGCCCATTTCGCTACACATCACGGAGAATACCGAAAGGAATTATACGGGCAAGGTTTCCACGCAGACCTCCGACGCCTTTGCGACGGCAAAAAAATTCCCGCAGACAAAATTCATATTCGCGCACTGGGGCGGCGGAAAAATTTTCGAGTATGATTTCGACGCCTCGGAATACCCGAACGTCTATTACGACTCCGCCGCCACCAGCCTGCTCTACCCCGAAAGCGTCTGGGAAAAGGCCGCACGCATAGCGCCCGAAAACATAATATACGGGTCAGACTATCCGCTTCGCCTCTACCCAAAAAAATTCAGGGAGGAGGAAATGCTGACCTTTGCCGAAGAGGCGCGCGGCAACATCCCGCAGCATGCCGCAGAAAAGTTCTTCTTCAGAAATGCCGAAAAGATTTTTGGATAATAGAAGATTTTTTAGACAAATTTTTAGAAACAAAAAGGCTCCGAAAAATTTCGGAGCCTTTGCTTTTTTATTTAAAAACAATCATTGCGCGGGCGCTGCGGGAAGCGGAGTTGGGGCGGCCTGCGCGGCGGCATCGTCGGCGGCCTTCTTACCCGCTGCCGCGTCCGCATCAGCCTTTGCTTTTGCGGCGTCTTTCCTGTCCTTAACCCAGGATGAATCGGGCAGGAGGTCTGGAGCCATTTTGTTCACCGCGCCGAAATACCAGGAACCCCAGCACACAAGTGCAATCAGGCAGACGGTGAATATGCGCAGAGTCCAGAACATTTCCCTTGTTGTGCTCAAAGATTTGTCCACCTTGGCGTGCGGCGGGACGTGCGCCCTGCGCGTGAGGCGGCCGCCGAAGGATATGCTTATGCGCGCGAGCGTGTTGACGGCCCAGCCGTTGGCGTCCAAGAGCGGACCGAAGTTGCGCGCGCGCAGCTTGATTGCCGCGAGTATGACGGACGGCAGGGAGATTGCGAAGATTATGCCGAGGAGGCCCAGCGGCATCCATGGCCCCATGTCCACAAAGGTTTTCATGAATACGCCGAGAGCCGCGGTTATGCCGCCTACGGCGACGCCTAGGGCCGCCACGGTGCCTATGTCCATCTTCTTGGCAGGCGCGCCGGCGGGGGCCGCCTGCGCCGCTTCAACATGGTCTCCCAAGTTTTTACCCACGCCTTCGTCGGCGGCTGAGGCATGCTTTGAAATCAGGCCGCCAATCCATTTTGCCGCGCGCTTATACGGCGCCCAGAAGGCTTCCGAAATGCTGACGGGGTTTTCAACTATGCTCTTCACCGTCGCGTCCCAGTCATTCCCCTCGCGGTCAAAGAAGAGGCCGTTGCGGCCGACGGAAATGTTCGAGCATTCGCCTGCGGTGATGGCGGCGG
>JAVBSZ010000227.1:0-3724 GCA_031556415.1 Opitutales bacterium
GGGATTGCGACGGAGGCCGCCTCAGGCGTCTTGATGAAATTCCTTGCGCCTTCCGTTTTTGAAAGGTCTTTGCCCGCAAATGAAGGCTTGATTTGAGCAACGTAGCCGCTCTGCGAATAGCCGCCGTATTCGCGGCAGGCCTCGTACATTGCGGCGAAGTTTTCCGGCTTGATTTCGTTCTGCATTATGGCGCTTGCGTCCATGATGTAGCCGCCGTCCTTCGCCACTTCGGAAATTATCCTGCGGCAGATTTCACGCACCTTCTCAGGAGTTCCGAAGGCGAGTTCCACGTTGGGCACGCCGCCGCTGAGGCAGAATTTGTCGCCGAGCCTCCTGTGCGCGTCGAAAATGTCGCCCTTGTCAACGTGGTAGATTATGCTGGCGTCTGGCAGCTCGCGGAAAGATTCGAGGTGGAATTTCCAGTCTCCCTCGGCGTAAAAGAGCGTCTGGCGCCCGCGCTTGGCAAACTCCTCGACTATCGCCTTGGTGGTGGGCCAGTAGTGGCTTTCAAAGACGCCGTCTGAAACGAAGGGCTTGCAGCCGCGGTGCATCCAGAAGGCGATTGGCAGCGTGCCGGAAGGGTCCGAAGTGCGAAGGCCTATGTCGCAAAGGTGAGGGGCAAGGGCCTCGCAGGCTTTCAAAACTTTTTCGGGCTGTTCGAACATGTCCATGGTGAGCCCGAGGTAGCCGCGCATCTTGTCGGCAAGGATGTCGAACGGCGCCTTGAAAATGCCGGCTATCGCGCAGGGCGTCTGCGCCTCCTCCCTCATGCGCCGCGCCTGGTCGCCGAAAGAATAAAAGTATTGCTGCATTGCCATTGCGCCCTTGACGAGCGCGAGGTTGCTTTCGTACGCGCCCTTTTGAGCCGCGCTTCCTATTTTTGAAGACACGCGCGGCAGCCACTTGTTGTAGAGAAAGGCGGTGGGGTCTTCAATAAGCTCGTCATACTCGTCTGCGCGCATGAAGGCGTCGTCTTCCGGCGGCTCAAGGTACTGGAAGGCGGTGTTTGCGGAAACGTCTATGCCCGGGATGCCGTAATATTTGAGGCCGAGCGCCTGCGTGAGGCCCGTCCAGACGTAGACCATGTTGGGCACGGTGGCGTCAAACTCGAACTGTTTGCAGCTTTCCACGAGGGCGTCGAAAGCCTGCGGGTAGTCGTGCGTCAGCTGCTGGCAGTTCCTGCCCGTGAGCGTCCCCGTGAGCTCCGCCGCGAAGGGGCGGAAGGGGACCATGTCCGGCTTTTCGTTTCGCATTGCGGCGCAGTAGCGCGCAAGCCTTGCATCGTAATTGTTTGCCATGGCGTATTGTTTTTGTCGGTATGCCGACAATTTTCCCAAACTCCGCCCTTTTATGCAACATCAAAAACTGACATTGCTTCAAAAATTAGGATATGCGACGTTATTGTCATATGAAGTTCAGTTTGCGATACTCCCTTGCGGACATTTTGAAGGCGTCTTTGAAACGCCTGTTGAAGTTGGATATGTTTGAAAAGCCGCAGTCAAAGGCTATTTCAAGCACGGTCTTGCGCGTGTGGGCCAGGCTTCTGCAGGCCTCCGCGAGGCGCAGGTTGAGGAGGTATTTTTTTGGGGAGAGCGCGTAAGTTTCCTTAAATAGCCTTCTGAAAGCGCCCTCGCTCAGACCCGCAACGCGCGCCGCGTCACCCATGGCTATGGCTGACGAGAAGTTCTCCGAGAGGAAGGCCTTGGCGGAAACCATCCGTTCGTCCTTCCCGAAGGCTCCGGAATAGGCAGCGGAGAGGCCCGCCCTGCCCCTGTCCTCCGCAAGCAGGTTGAGTATCTCCAGCAGGGCGAGATAGCGACCGAAGGGCCCCCTCTCGCGCATGCCCTCCGCAATTTTCAGAACCTTCGGGAAATATTTTTCCGAAAATTTGAGGCCACCCTCCGCGGAATTCAGAAGCGCGTCAACCTTTTCCAACTCCGGCGCGGGCTGGGCCCCAAAGCATGGACGCGCAAACTGTATCACAAGCGTTTTGGCGCATTTTGAAGATTTTGATGAAACGTACGAATGCGGCAGATCTGCCCCGTAGAGCGCGACGTCACCGGCCCTGAACCTGGAGAAGTCCGCCCCCGCAATGCGGCTGCCGCTCCCCTTTATTATCAGGGAAAGCTCGAAGTGGGCGTGCCTGTGGAAGGCAACGTCCAGGCGCGCGCAGTCGGCGCCGGATATTTTTATGGAGCTCATCAGGCCCGTCTTGACATCTTCGGAAAGCGCCTTCATGGATATCCGAAAAGTATCATATTTTGCCTTTTTAATGCAAGACTTTTTAAAGCCTTTTCTGCTAGAATCAAACTCCAATTATTATACCGACGATGAAAAAATTTGAACCAGATTTCTCCCAGTTCGAAAAGGTGCTGAAAAAAGGCAGGCCCGAGAGGCCCGTCTTCTTCGAATATTATGTGGACCCCGCCGTGGCCTGCCCCGAGGAAAACTTCCTCAACACCTCCATAGAGGACGAGCACGAGCGCGTTGCGGAACGCGACATCCGCGTCTTCAAGACCTGCCGCGCGGACTACGCCACGCTGCGCATTGAGAACTACGGCTTCAATTTCGTGCATGCCGACATCCACACGGCGAAGACCATATCGCTCAACGAGGGCCACAGCATAACCTCGCGCGAGGATTTTGAAAAATACCCCTGGCCGGATTTGGACAAGGCTGATTACGACATCCTATCAAGGTGCGAAAAGTACCTTCCAAGCGGCATGAGAATCATGATGGACGCGCCCATGGGCCTTCTTGAAAACCTCATCAGGCTCATCGGCTATGAGGATTTGTGCTTCATGATTTTTGAGGACGAAAAGCTGGTGGAGGACATCTCAAACAAAATCGGCGAAATCCTTCTGGACCATTATTCGCGCATCGCCGAATACCCCGCCGTGCAGGTGGCCATGATTAACGACGACTGGGGCTTCAACACCCAGCCCATGCTTTCGCCCGACCAGATGCGCCGCTTCATCAAGCCCTGGCACGTGAAGTTCGCCGCCGCCGTGCACGCGCGCGGGAAGTACGCGGTCATGCACTCATGCGGCCAGCTCTCAAGCCTTTACGAAGACATCATCGAGGACATCAAGATGGACGGCAAGCACTCCTATGAGGACAACATCATGCCGGTGGAAGATTTTTACGAAAAGTACAAGGGCCGCGTCGCCGTCCTGGGCGGGCTGGATATTGACTACATCTGCCGCTCCTCGCCGGATGAAATCTACAGGCGCTCAAAAGCCATGCTGGAGCGAACGCAGGAGATGGGAGGATACGCGCTGGGCAGCGGCAACTCAATACCCTACTACATTCCGCGCGCGTCTTTCCTTGCAATGCAGAAGGCGCTCACAGACTAAAAGCATAAGAGCCCAGCATTTCCAAATTTCCGCGCGCATATCATAAATAACGTTTGCAAGCCGCGCGGCAATCTGGGAGAATCAAGTTCCGAACGAAAATTTATACCATATCATTATACCGAACCATGAAAGAAAAACTCGACCAACTTGGAGAGGCCATCAAGGCGGGCAAGCGCCCCGTGGCGCTCGCCCTCGCAACAGAACTGATAGACTCGTGCAAGCCCGAGGACATCCTAAACGCGCTCCTCGCCGCCATGGACGACATCGGCAGGCGCTTCAAGGCCAATGAAATCTTCGTGCCCGAAGTGCTCATCAGCGCGCGCGCCATGAAGAGCGTCATGGAGATCCTGGAGCCGAAGCTCGTGGCC
>JAVBSZ010000122.1:0-12700 GCA_031556415.1 Opitutales bacterium
AACTTCACGGCCACGATAATAGGCGCGGATGATCTGGAAGCCGCCTTCTCCTTCGCCGCCGACGGCACGGGGTTGAACGTATCGTTCTACCAGATTCCCGAACCCTCGCAGGTGGCCGCGCTCATAGGCTTGGTTGCGCTATTCATGGCGGTCCGCCGCAGAAGGAAATAAGACTGAAGAACTTTAAAAAAAGGCGTATCCCAATTAAACGGGATGCGCCTTTTTTTTGCGCGCCTGTATTTTTAAAACAAATATGTTCTAGGAGAAAAACGGCGACAAACGCAAGGCGGAGGCCGCATTTTTTGCGTAAGCCGCATTTTTAAAAGAATAGTTAAAAATATAAGTATTTTGCAGGAAATATTTTAGAACAAATGTTCAATATGCTCCAAAAAAGCGTTGATTTCGCTCAATAATTCCGGTATTAATGCGGCGTTCCTTCTAAAGCCGACCTTAACCTCTACTAAGGCAGACATTATGAACATCACCAAAGTTTTCCTCTCCGCCGCACCGCCTTCCCTCATCTTCGCGTGTGCGCTGAACGCAACGCTATTCACCGCCGACGACGTCAACCTCTGGAAAGTGGCAACGGGGCAGACCGATATGACTTTCAAAACCTTCTGGAGCACTTCGCCAACGGAGACACTCAACCCAACGGTTTTGGATCTGCCCAACAGCGTGATAAGCGTTGCGACCACGGGAAGCGTGACGACCCCCTGCTACGTCCCCGCGGGCGCCACCACCGTCAAGGGCATATACCTTTCCGAATCCCTCCGCTTCGGCATGTATAACAACGCCGCAGATTCAACCTTCACCGTCACGGAAGGCATAACACTGGAAGACCCCAGCGTCACATTCACAATACGCCGCAAAAACGGCGCAAACAACTTCGGCGTCACAATCGGGGACATCAACGTTATAAACCAGAGCGCGGGCTCCCTATCCCTGGGAACGGGTTCGGAAGGGCAATGGCTCAACTCCCTGACCCTCACGGGAGACCTGAAAGTAAGCGGGACTTCCGCCTACCAGGCAAAGCTCGACGTCTATACGGCGGCCTTCACAATGCAGAAGGAAAACGCCGTAATCGAACTGGACAACACGTACTGGTATTTCAGGAAAAGCGGCAATCTTGGAACCGACGCGGCATCCTTCGCCACGCCGGATGTGGATTTGTCAAAAACAACAATCAACCTCTCGGGTTCCTCCACAATCCAATACGGGACGGGCTACAACAACAGGTCAGACGGCAAGGTGGATTTCGGCGACGTCAACCTGAAGAGCGCCGACATCAATTCGGAACTCGTCGTCTACACGAACGGTGTTAGCAGCGAAAACCCGACGACGGTGGGCAACATCACCTCCACCGTGGACGGAGACGCGGGCTCCTTCTTCGGCCTGCGCTTCAACTTCAGCGCCGCGAACGTGGGGGACGTCAACCTGTCCGTTGAAAAGTTCAATTTCTTCGCCATCGGGAACATCAGGAGCTACGCCAACAATTACAAACACGGAGACTCTCATTTCAACATTGGGTCTGCCGGCTACGTGTACATAAACAGCGCGCTGGTCAACAACGGCTCCCTCGTGCTGGGCGGCACCGACATGGCCGCCTTCAACACGGGAAACAAAAACTACTACGTTGACGGCCTTGAAGGCACGGGCTCCAGAATCACCACAAGCTACAACTCATCCACCGGCAACACGGGCAACACGGGAACCGCAACCCTCATCCTGCGAGGCTCGGGGAACTACTCCACTTCCAACGCCCTCATCGACATGGCTCTGGGCGCGGACGCGGCCACTCTGGGTAAAACGGGCGCGCTCGCGCTCGACGTCAGGCTTACAGGAAGCGGCGTGCAATACATCCGCACTTCAAGCTACTACCGCGGAGACACGACAATCGCTTCCGGCCGCCTCTATTTGAACGCCGACGGCTCAACGCGCTTCTATACCGGAGACTGGGGCATTGGCTCAGTCAAGCTCAACGGAGGCTACCTCGGCGCAATCGGAGCAACCACGGACTACGGCACACTAATCGCAACAGACATCACCTTTGCGGGAGGCGCGCTGGCCTTCGATATTTCCAACGCCAGCCACGACGTCGTCAAGCTGCTTTCAGACACGCCCATAAGCGCGGCAAGCGACGACCTCATCGCATTCGAATTCAACATCACGGACATCACCCTTGACACTGAATACAAAATAATGGAATGGGATTCTTCCGTGGACATGTCGATGTTCGACCCGGACAACTTCACGGCCACGATAATAGGCGCGGATGATCTGGAAGCCGCCTTCTCCTTCGCCGCCGACGGCACGGGGTTGAACGTATCGTTCTACCAGATTCCCGAACCCTCGCAGGTGGCCGCGCTCATCGGGTTGCTTGCGCTCTTCATGGCTCTCCGCCGTAGGAAAAAATAGGAAGGCGCTTTGATACACCCTTTAAAAAAGCCCGAGGAGTCGGTTTTTTTTCATGTATAAAAATCGAACAGCTTCCTTCCCCCCCGCCTGCGCGGCGTGATTTCGATAGGGAGCAAGACACCTGCAGCAGCGGCGGTTTGAGCCAACAGCGTTCGTCGTATTTGGCGCAATGATTTGGGATGAAGAGCAAGGCGCAAGGATGCGCGCGGGTGGGAGTGTACAGATTAGTACATGACCAGTCGCGCGCATACGAAGCAACGCCGCTATTGAATTCGCATTCACAGCGGTGAATGTCTCACCACTCGCCCCGCTCGGGCAAAACGGCTTTGCCGTTTTGTTCCGTCTCGGGTTTCGCGTCGCTCACCGCTCGCCGTCGCCCAAAGCATTCGCCAAATAAAGTTGTTGCGAACTTTTTGGGGGCATATAGAGTCTGTTTCATAATGGGTTTTTTCGCGCCCGCATATAATTTTCATTTTAAATTCAGGACTTATGATAGACAAGACGCAGATAGGGTTGGATCCGGAAACGAACATGACGAGTTTGGACGAGAACGCGCTGATGGAATACGTGAATGTGCGGCTGGCTACGCTCGAGCAGCCGGTGTACGGAAAGAATGAGGATTATCCGTTCATGGTGCTGGCAAAGCCTATGATAGCGAATTTCCGCGAGTTCTTCCGCGACGTGGGCGAAAATTATTTCTGCCCGGCGGACGAGAGGATAATGGGCTTTTTGCGCAACTATTTCAGGGATTCTCACGCGGCGGACGCGGATTTGCGCCTGCCCATACGCACGCTGTCACTGGACCGCTACGGGATGGCGCGCACGCTGTCAATACCGCCGAATTCGGACAAGTACGAGTCGGACATAGTATCGTCATACCGCGTGAAGCAGGGCGTGCTGCACAACCCGAAGAACGACAGAAGGACGACTAAGGGCGTCTTCCACGTGGCCGAGGGCGGTTTGCCCATTCCGGACGACAAGAAGGCGGTTCCGCGCGAAGTCTTCCTGCGCCTCTTCAAGGCCGCGTTCAGCATACCCGAAAAATATCTTGAACTGCCCTTCACCTCCACGCAGGAGAACAAGGCGCGCGCGTGGCTCTCGCTGTATTTAAGGCCCGTCGTCTGCCCCGAAGTGCCGAGTTTGCACGCGGAAAAGACCATGGAGATACGCATGTTCGCGCCCGGAAACCTCGTATCCAACCTTGATTTCGCCGAAAGCATCTTCGGCAACGCGGGCAACCCCTACCTGCGCGAGAACGACCCCTCGCTGGATTTCCGCGGCTGGACGGGCCACACGGGCTGCATAATCCTCGCCCCGCACCTTGCGGGCCTCACCAAGAAAGAGCTTGGCCTGCCTAATGAGAAGGACGCCACCGCCCGCCAGAAGCGCGACGGCATGTGCTGGACAAAGGAGGACGAACTTTACAACGACGGCGGCGCCTTCAAAATCTGCGCGCGCGACTCCTCCGGCGTCATCGTCACGATAATATCCGACAACTATTACGGCTACACCAAAAAGGAGGTCAAAACGCAGATAAGCTTTTCGGCCAACCTCTACGGCCAGTGCGAGGAGGAGCACAGCGGAGGCGCCCTCGCCTTCTCAACGCGCGACCTGGGCGAAGACTTCATAATGTCCCGCCATCTGCCGGACCCTTCCTACACCTTCGAGAGCCTCACAAAGCTGCTCGGAGACACCATAGAAGTGCATCCCGACGGCTGGGCGTTTGACAAAAAATACCCCTGTATAATTTATGTGGATGAAAATTCGTATTTCTCCCTCAAAACGCAGAACATAACGTGGGAGAAGAACGGCGCGCAAAAATACATAAAGATACGGCCGGACGCCACGTACATTTCGCCCTGGGGCTACAAGGTGATGATGGCGCGCCCGCACGCGCAGCGCCGCTGGAGGCTCGTGGGCATGCTCGACGAGGGCGTCTTCTGCCACAAGCCCGCGACCGTCTCGGGCGGCGGCAAGAGCGAGATTTCAAAGGAGATTACAGACGCAATCATCCACGGGCCGTCCATAGTTGCGGACTTCAAAAAGGACATTGAGCTTGTGGAGTCCATTATCGACAAGCAGTACGGCTGGCGCTTCCGAGACCCCGCAATGAACACGGGCGAGAGCAGCCGCAAGATACTCGACGAGCGCCGCACCATGGGCTCCGTAGTCAAGCTGCTTACGGCCTCCGACGTCTACAGCGACGAATTCAACGCCTGGCTTGACTCCATCCCCTTCTACATCCGCGAATTCGTTTTGAGCGTGAAGCGCCACTACCAGCCGTCATGGAAGGACGGAGACTGGAAGAAGATGTATTCGGTTGACGTCATAGACGGAAAGAACGGGAACATACTGAAATTCAACGCCAACACGGTGCTGACTTCGTACCTGCGCGTCGGCTTCATGCAGGACGGCTCCTGGCGCACATTCAGTTTGAGGAAGGATTTCTTCCCGTCGTACAAGGTGCAGCTTGAGGACGACATCACGGCGTCCTGCGTGGTGCCCAGCGAGCAGGTCGAATACCTGCCAAAGGGAATGGCGGAGGCCTACAAAAGCGTGAAATTTGTGGACAACTGCGAGTACCGCCTCTTCCAGCGCCCGGACGAGGCCATAATCCGCGGGCAGGACGAGCAGACGGAGTCCGACATGTCGCAGAACGACGTGTTCATATCGAACTTCGAACCTCTCACGCGCGCAGACGTCAGGGAGATGACGGAGGACGTGACGAACTTCTACAGGTACACTCCCCCAATGCAGAAGAACCTTGAGGACTTCCTCAAGGCCGACAAGCCCGCATACTCCGTGGCTTCGGACGAGCCGCGCAAGGTTGACGGCGGCCGCAGCAAGAACGTCCGCTACCTCCAGAACCGCGAAGATTTGGTTGAGCCCGTCAAGAACTACATAGCGCTGCGCGGCGCGCGCCTGCGCCGCAGGATACCGCTTGAGAGGTCGGTACCAAACCCCGTCGCCGCCGTGATTTCCGGAAGGCGCAACAACCCTCCGGCGGACGGCATACGCCCGCTGGCGGTGCACGGCCCGCTGCATTATCTTGAGCTTCCCGAACTTTTCATGGAGTACATCGCGTCCATGACGGGCAAGTCGCCCTCCACCACGGGTGCGGGCCTGGAAGGCGCGATGACGAAGGGCCCCTTCAACGCGCTCTGCCCCATAAGCGACCTCAACGCCGCGCTCGTCTCCTTCGCGCTGACGGGCTATGACGGCTGGCTCAGCAGCGCGGGCTGCCTCGGCCCCAAGTACAGGGTTGACCACGACATCAGCCTGCTCATCCCCGAGCTCTGGTGCAGGATGCGCCCCGAAGAACGCTCGCCAAAATACCTGATAGAAAAAGGCATGCTTGAAAGGTGCAAGGACTTTGAGCATGGCGGCAAGACGGTGCTGGCCTCGCGCCTCGGCTGGCGCATCACGCAGTCTTTCGCCATAATGTTCTTCGGAAGGATATTCACGAACCCGGGCAGCCTCTTCACCGAAGACATGCTCAAACCCGAAATGCAGGACCTCGACGTGTTCTCCGACGGCATGGACAACATGGCGGGAGCCCATGCGCGCGCCGCGCAGGCGTATTTTGACGACGGTTCCATAGAGGGCGCCTGCCCGCCCCTGCGCGCGCTCCTGCACATAATGAAGGACGGCTCCTACAACGGCATGACGCCGGATTCTCCGGAATTCAGGGCCATGTTCACGCGCGAGAGCGTCATAAATTCGGAATGGTATGCGGAGAGGATAGTCATGCGCCAGCAGGTTGACATGAACTACCTGCAGTCTTCAATCCTGCACATGCAGGAACTTCTGACGAAGCCCGGCAACGCCGACATCAGGGATGACATCAAGGCAAAGATTGACGACGCCACGGCGAAACTCAAGAGCACCCGCAGCGTGCAGTCTATGAAGGCCATGAACGGCACGCTGGGCGCGGACCCCTATCTGTACTGATTGCGTGGGGCTTGGCGTTTGCTTCGCCACGCCCGCACTTTTTCTATGTTCGTAATGAAAAGAGTTTTTCCATTTATCGCCTCCGCGCTCTTCGCAGGCGCGGCGCTTTGCGACGACGTCAGCCTTGCGGATTTCAAGCCCGCGGGAGACGGAAAGACTTTGGACACCGCGGCTCTGCAGGCCGCCATAGACGCCTGCCACGCGAGCGGCGGCGGCGAAGTGGCCTTCCCTAAAAAAAGCGCGGCTTATCTCACGGGCACGCTCCATCTTAAAAGCGGCGTCACGCTCAACATCCCCGCGAACGTGAAAATCCTCGGCGTTGCGGACATTTCAAAATACAACAAGGGCCCCAACGCCAGCCTCATCTATGCGGAGGGCGCCGAGAACGTCGGCATACGCGGCGGAGGGACCATAGACGGCGGCGGCGGCTCATTCACCGTCAAAGACTACGCCGCAAACCGCCCGCGCCTCGTCATGTTTGCGGACTGCAAAAACGTGCGCGTCGAAAACGTCCTGCTCACCCAGCCCGCATTCTGGACGCTCTACGCCTACCATTGCGACGGCGTGGTCTTCAAGGGCCTGCGCATTTTTTCGCACGCCAACTTCAACAACGACGGCATAGACATAGAGAGCTGCAACGTCCTCGTTTCGGACTGCGTTATAGACAGCGATGACGACGCTATATGCCTCAAGAACGTCAAGGCTGGCTACGTCATGGAGAACGTAGCCATCATAAATTGCATAGTGAAAAGCAACTGCAACTTCATAAAGTTCGGCACGGCGAGCGCGGGCGACGTAAAAAACGTTGCCATTTCAAACTGCGTTCTTTCAAGGGCGTCCGTCTCAAATTTCAGAAAATGGGAGGGCATGGTCTGGGGTGTTGAAGGCGTCACGGGCATTGCGGGAATTGCGATTGAATCGGTAGACGGCGGCAAGGTTGAGCGCGTCAATATTTCAAACATCGCCATGAGCGGCGTGCAGACGCCCGTATTCATCCGCGTTGGCGCGCGCAGAAATCCGGAAGCCAAAGGAGCAATACGCGACGTCGTCATAAGCGGCGTAACCGCGCGCTCTGAAAGCTTCGTGGCAAGCTCCCTCACCGCCTCGACGGGCCGGACGCTTGAAAACATCGTTTTGAGGGACTGCGTATTCGAACTCAAGGGCGGCGTGAAGGCGGACGAAATCAAGCCCGTTGACGGCGAAAGCGCGGCGGCCTCCAGATACCCCGAAAACCGCATGTTCAGGCAGCCCCTGCCCGCCTACGCCTTCTACATGCGCAACGCCGCCAACATCACGTTCGACAACGTGCAGATGCGCCTGCACGGCGCGCCGGAATACCGTCCGGCAATAATGGCGGAAAGAATAAACCGCCTGCGTATTCTCAACTGCCTCTATGAATTTCAGCCAAGCAGCATTGACGGAATATATTTTGAGAACTGCAAAGACGCGGAAGCGCTCAACTGCGCCAAAACATTTCCAAAACCTTAACCGCCGATGAAAATCACCTACATAGCCCACAGCGGCGTTGCCTTTGAAAGCGAAGGCGCGCTTGCCGTCGTAGATTTTTACAGGGACGCCGTGAGCGCGGAATACCCGGACGGCTTCGTCAGGCACCTCATGGATAACTTCCAAAAGCCTCTCTACGTCCTCTCCACGCACTCTCACCACGACCATTTCAACCCCGAAATCCTCGAATGGCGCAACGCGCGCGCAAACGTGAAATACGTGTTCTCCTCGGACATCCTCAAGGACGGCCTCGCGAAGGCCGCAGACGCCGCCTTCCTTAAAAAGACGCAGGAGTTTGAAGACGCCAACATCTTCGTGAAGGCCTTCGGCTCGACCGACAAGGGCGTGAGCTTCTTCATGTGCCTTGGCGGTAAAAAACTCTTTCACGCCGGGGATTTTAACGAATGGCATTGGGAGCTGGAATCCACGCCAAAAGAAATCGCCACCGCGCGCAAATACTTTTTAAGGGAGCTTAAGCCGCTCGCGGAATACGCGCCGCAGCTGGACTTCGCCGCCTTCCCCATAGACCCGCGCATGGGGCAAAACTGCGCGCGCGGCGCGGAGGAATTTTTAAAGGGCGTGAAAGTTTCAAACTTCATGCCCGTCCACTTCTGGGGTAACTACTCCGCCGCAAACGAATTTGAATACTACGCGCGCGCCCACAGCGCAAACTTCATGAAGCTAGGCCATGAAGCGCAGAGTTTTGAAATCTGAAAAAACATACGCCAATGAAAATCACCGCAAAATTCGACCACTTCAACATAGACGTTGCCGACCTCGAGCGCAGCATGGCGTTTTACGAAAAGGCGCTCGGCCTCAAGGAACAGAAGCGCAAGATCGCCGAAGACGGCTCGTATATCATAGTCTACATGGGGGACGGCGCCACGCCCTTCCTCCTGGAACTCACCTGGCTCAAAGCGCATCCGCAGCCCTACGAACTCGGCGAAAACGAAAGCCACCTCTGCTTCAGAATCTCCGAAGACTACGAAAAGGCGCGCGAATTCTACCGCGGCCTAGGCTGCCTGGCATACGAAAACTTCGACATGGGCCTCTACTTCATCGAAGACCCCGACGGCTACTGGATAGAAATCCTCCCCCATAAATAGCGGATTGGCATTTCTTCCTCACCCGTTTTTACGGTTGGCGCGAACGCGGAAACAGGCTGTTCTTTTCCGCGCCTTGCGGAGACTGGAGGAGCATGACATTTATTTCGCACTCCCCGCGATAAAATGACGCGCCGACTTTTCCAGATGCGCACTGAACTAGGATCCGTCCAAAACCTGTGCAGAATGTCCGCGACTAGTTGGAATATGCGCAAGTTTCCGTAAGCAGAATGAAATATTTGACAGGCCTTGAAGTAGATTCTGCTACGACGGATGAGACGCACGATGAGATTGCGTTTTGCGAGACGGACCGGGCGGGCGCCCGCCAACGGATAAAACCGGCATGGGGGGCGTTAATGGGCGGAATGCGCGCCTTCAATTTGCGCAGACCGCCTCCGCGCATTTCGCCCATCTCCAACGGCGGAAAAAGCGGCTGATTAAAGCCAAAATGCGCCATTCAAGAGCATATTTTTTTGCACTCGCCATCGAAATCATATTTAAGGACCTCATGCGCTAAATAAGATTTTATATTTCACGCAGAAGAAGATTCTTGAAGATGCGAGCATAAGCTCGGTCAAAACGAAAATTACCGCAAATACATAAATGCTCCAAACCTGAATAGAATAGCAAGTGACATACATCACAAACATAGACGCAAAGGAAAAAAGAACTGTAAAATTAAGGGAATGATTATGCCCAAAGCTCACCAATAACGGGACTCCCGTATAAGTGGCTATGCAGCCGAAAAATGTCAACAGACTCAATATTTTCAATATCGGAACCGATTGCGGCAGGGAGTTTTCCGCAAAAATATGGATTATATATGGCGCCAAAAAATAAATCGACGTGCTTATGGCAAGCGCAATTCCCAAATTGACAAAGAACAGAACGTTTATGAACTTCTTATTTTTCGTTTTGGCGATATGAGGGAATGCCGCACTATCCAGCATTCTGACAGGAGTAAGCGAAGTGACTGCGATCTTCTGCGCCAGGTCAAAAGCAGCCATAGCCTCTAATGAAAAAAGACCGCAAAACATTTTCCCTATGGTGGCATTCAATCCCAAGAAGGCATTTGCGATAAAAAGTGGATACGATTTTTTGAGATACTCCTTAATGTCGCAAAGAAAAGGAATGTGAAAACGTATCTTTCCAATTTTTATCAGCAGATACATCGATACAAATGCGGCCATCAATTTGCTTATGGTCTGCAAGAGCATAAGCGTCGGAGAATCCGATTCGTCCTTAATAAATATAAAAATGCTGACAGTATACAGCAAAACCGTAGCCCCCCTTATAAGTGTCATATACTTCATGTCTTCTATCCCCTGGAAGAACCAGCTCGATATGAAAATAGAACTGGAGCTGAACAGCAAAGAGTAAAAAAATATCAACTTATTTTCGTATAAAAACGGAATGAACAGCGCGGCGATGCCGGACACTACGAATATGAGGCCCGCAATCAACAATTTTGCCCCGAAAGCCGTTGATACAATTTTATTCAGAACTTCAGGCTTATCCCTGGCAACAGATATGTCTTTTACGAGCATGGAATCCAAACCGAACGCGATCAACAATAAAAAATATCCGGATATCGTATAAAAAAATACATAAAGGCCATAATTCTGCGCGCCAAGCCTTGATATTATATATGGAAGCGCAATAAATGGCATCAGCAAATTCATCAAATCAATAAGCGTGAGATACCAAGCGTTATTTAGAATCTTTCTATGACTTCGAACAGCGTTTGTGAGTCTTCTCATCTGATGACTTTATCTGCTTGGGGATTTTGGGCCATTATCATCGAAAAAAATGACTCTGGACGAATGTCTTTGGATTTTATCTAAAGAAGGAAGGTCCATATAATTTGAATACAGACGCGTAAGATACGCGTCCATATCATTGGGCCCAAAAAACTTCCTGCCTTCAAATTCGTATTCTTTGAGCGGGAACACCTCATCAAATTTGCGCGGGTTAAGCGCGCCTATTCCCATGGAAAACGCCATGCTATTTTTTGGTGTGAACACTTGCAGGGCCCTTATCGCCGGGAAGATCAATTTTTTCAATAGGACCATATTGAAATCAACAACAGCCCTGATGAATCCGCTTTTGCTGCGCATAGCAACCCAACGCCCGGCAAGATAATAGCCTATTTGGCCGGCAATTCTCGCCCAAAAAGCCGAACAGTGCTCCATCGGGAATACATCCAAATAAATTCCGCGATATTTATAAATTTTCCAATTTGGAGAGTTATCACGTATTATTTCGGATTTTGTATCTATAATTTTTGTATAGAAACAGATGCTGGCCGGGTCCTTTTCTTGCAGAACATAATTCGGATTCAGCTCTGTTTCGCATATTTTTAAAAATTTCTCACAATCCGGCCTGAGCATCTCAACATCTATATCATAATCCCACGGGCTAAATCCGCCGTGGCGCACCGCCCCTAACGCCGTACCGGAGCCAAGCCACTATTTGATACCGTGCTTCCTGCATATCCTGTCAACCTCGACAAGTATTTCCAGCAAACGAAGCTGAAGCAGCCGAAGGTCAGAGCCCTCGGGATTGAATTCTAAGCGCAGTTTTTCCGCAATGTCAGATGTTGTCATTTCAATTTAAATCCAAAATTTTTGAAGCTCGTCAATTCCCATATTGATTGAGGAGCATTGCTTTTCATGCATGTCAAATATTTTTGAAGCGAAATACACGTCGTGCAGGGCAATGCCAATGTTGTACGCAATAATCCGCTCGGAATCAGACTCCCTTCCCGGTATTTTCCCGTTAAGAACATCGGAAAATTCTCCAAGCCTTTTAAATCTGTCAAAATACTTAAAACCTTCCACATGCCCTATGTCATCGACAATAACCTTGTCAAAAAACAAATCGCAATTTTGGAAACCCCGCGTATGCACGGGGATCAAAAGCACGCCTTCGTCAAACCAGGCGTCTTCGCCGAAAGAAACGTCAGCAGAAGTCACGCAAGAGATGATTACGTCGGAGCCCCTGATTAAATCTTCATTAGAAGTGACTATTTTGAAGTTAAGGCCGTATTCCGAAAACCTTTGCACAAAAAGATCCGCCTGATTCTTATATGCCAATAGCCTTACTTCGTCGGAAGGTTTTATTACCCCCGCTTCAAGCATGCAAAGCATTGTTGCGCGCGCGGTATTTCCCAGCCCTACAAATGAAAAAGCCTTTGCATTAGTCTTTTTTAATGTTTTTGCCGCCAGAGCCGCGACGGCGCCGGTTCTCATGCAGGTAATCCACGTGGCGTCCATTAATGATAAAAAATTGCCGTTTGAAGCATCAAACAACAATATTTCACTTTTTAGAGACGGCTCCTGCATGGGAAAGCGGGAAACTTCTTTTACGCCAAATTTATTCAACTGGGGAATAAAACAGGGCATTGTGTTGAAGAAAACGTTTTCAGGCATTTTAATGCTTATTTTTGGGGGCAGGATACAATTTTGCTTAATTCTAAAAGCGGAATCCACCCAATCCACACAAATCCGAGGAGGAATTCCGAGGGCGTTAATGGTCTTAAAATCTATAATATTCATTTGTCTTAAAAATAACTTTTTATGCTCGATGATATTCAATTGGCAAGGAATCGGCCCACAGAAGAATTTTGTCGATGACTGGGGTTCTCACAGAATTCTCCAGTGCGAATTTCTTTAAAATACGCAGGCCATACGGGATGTCCTCCGTGAAATATCTGTTGGAAAAAT
>JAVBSZ010000196.1:0-14194 GCA_031556415.1 Opitutales bacterium
CCGCCCTCTCAAGCTCATAGCCAGTCTTTATGGCGAAGGAGTAAAAGCCCTTCTGCGGGGTCTCGTATTCCAAATCAAGCCGCGCGGCCTGGCCCTTTTCGGGAAGGCTGATTATGCCGGTGGCGCCCTCGTCAAAATTCAGCTGAAGGGTACGCGCGTCCTTCCGCGTTATTGAGCGCACGCGCAGCGGCTTGACTTTGCCTACCGTGTACGGGTCCACCGGCGCCACGGGAAGCTCCAGTTCCACCCCGCCCGACAAATCCGCAATCAGCTTTGACTCCGCCTGCACCCACGCGCCCGTGTATCCGCCTGTGGAAAAGCGCGCTTTGGCGGCTGAGGATATGAAGACTAGTTCGTCCTTGAAGGGCGGCAGCTTAACCCACTTGCCGTGGATTTTGATTTCCGCGCCGCGCTCAAAGGCGGTCTCGCCGTTTTCATCCTTCTTCTGCGTGAAAACCATTTTGCAGTTTTCGTTTTTGATTTCAAACGTCTTTGCGCCCTTGACGTCGAGCAGCGCCGGAATCTCCGGAAACGCGTTGGTGTAGCGCGATTCCACAATCTTCGGCGCGAGGTTGAGCTTCTTGCGGTCGAGCGCTTCGCTGTTCGGGTCAAAATCCGCGTCGGTGGTGAAAAGCAGGGCGTCCGTGCGTATGTACTGCGCGTTGGGTTTGAGCGTAAGATAATGGTCTCCCGCCTCAAGCTTTACGGTGCCGAGCTTTTCCCAGTAAAGCCCCTCTCGCCCGTGCACGCCCGCCTTGTTGGGGAGCGCCTCGCCGTCCACCAGCACGTTGTAGTTTCTGGCCCTCGGCATGTTCGCGGCGTAGTCCATAGAATTGGCCCATACCGCGTATTCACCTGCCGCCTTCACATTTATGACCGTCACAATCTGCGTGCCGCTGGCGCGCGAATAGAGGCCGCGTTCGCGCTTGAGGGCGGTCTTGCTCCAGTCTCCGTTGAACTGGAAGTTTTCGCATTCCACTATGAACGTGTTCTGGGCCTGCGCGCACAGCGCCGCCAGAAAGAGCGCGGCGGCGCCCGTCAGTGTCTTAAATTTCCGCATCGTCTATTTCTCCAATACTATGGCTTCTGATTTCAGCGCCGCCTTTCCCTCTTCTTCGAGCGTGACGGAAACTTTTATGTTCTTGTCCATATCCAGCGGGTACACGGAGAACTCGAATGGATATTCGGCAACACTCAAAGACTGCCTTGAGGGCTCTTCGATATTGAGAGTGGCTTTCGCGTTCTTCTTCTCAGCGCCGTCGGTGAGTACGACGTAGATAGAGTCCTTCCCGAAGGGCCCGCGTATGCGGAAGAAGTGCAGGTCTCCCCAGCCTTCGCCGATGTTCTTCTGCTCGAAGTGCGCCTTGCCCGCGATAGGCTGCGCGGCCTTTTCAACGTCCGTTTCCGCTGCGGGGATTCTCACGGCGACGAGGCTCATGGCGGGTATCTTCACCGTGCCGCCGCCGAAGACGGTCAGCTTGTCCGCAAGCTGCCTGCCGGAGGCGTCATAAACGGAAACGGCCTCGCCCGTCTTTGCGCCCTTCATGGCCTTTGCGGAGGCGTCAAAAGACACCGCCACGTCCATGTCCTTGCCGCTGTCGTTGAGGAGGACGCCCCAGATGCCGTCCTTTGAACGCGCCATGAAGGTGCTCACTTTCACGCTGTCGGGGCGTATGGCGGTTTTGCTCAGCATCGGCTTTGCGCTTTCTCCGAAGACTTTGCCGACCTGCCCGAATATCCTGTCGGTGAACCACACGTAGCCCTGCTGGCGCACGTAGGGGAAGGAGATTTTGTCGTTGGAGGCAACTTCAATCTGCGTCATCAGGTAGTCCATGCTCTGACCGAAGTGGCAGGGCGCGTGGTGGTAGTAGACGCTGGTGGTGTCGGGGCCCGCGTACGGATAGTCCGGGTCGTGCTGCACGTCGGTATAGTCCCTGATATAGTAGCCGAGGAAGTTGGAGTAGCGGCCCACTATGGCGTGGCGCGAGTATTTGAGGAGGACGTCGCGCTTGGTGCGCTGGTAGACTTTCAGCATCTCCGCCGACCACGAGGGCATAAGGATGTTGTTGTCTCCCGTGCCCTGCAGGAACGTCGTATGCTGCTCTATGCCCAGGCCTATGCGCGAAACCTTCATCGCGTCCACCTTCTTTTCGGGGACCACGAAGATGTCGTTGGCGATTTTTGCGAAGTCGGGGTTCTTTTTCAAAAGTTCGATGCGCGCCTTGTTTGTGTCATAACCGAGCCTGTATTCCTCAATCCCCTTCCACCATACGTGCCCCACGCCGCGCACGAGGTTGCCCCTGTTGATTGTCCATTCGCCTGCGGGAACCGTGGGGTAGCACCAGAGGCTTGAAAGCGAGTGGAAGGCGCCCTTTTCCGCGTACTCAAGGTACTTTTTGTCTTTAGTGATTTCATACATTTCGGGCAGGTACCACCAGTAGGGGTAGTCTCCGAAATTGATGAAGTTTATCATGTCCATCTCCTTGTGGTTGGCGGGGTCAAAGGCCCTGGCAAGCCACGCGTCGCAGGCGGCCTTGGCCTGCTCGAGCAGTTCCGGCGTGGGGTCCGCAAGGTAGAGGCCCACAAGGTTCGTCCAATGCCTGTCTGCGGGAAGCGTTCCCTTGTTGGAGTAGAACTCCTTGAAGAAGGGGTTTGCCATACCCAGCATCCTGTTGACAGACGCAAAGTAGTCTCCGCCCCACGTGTATGATGGAACTGTGAGTTTGGTCATTGCGTTGGAAAACCAGGTGCCGTGTATCTTCCTTCCGGGCGCGAAGTGCGGCTGCCCGCGCGATATTGTGAACTCTATTGAGGGAAGCGCTATGTTCCTGTAATAGTCCTCGTCGTCCGTGAGTATGGCGATGGAAAGTTCGGAAAGCGGGGAGGACTGCGTGCCGGTGTCGGCCGCCTCTATGTTCCAGCGGGCCTTATGCAGCCTGCTCCAGCCGGACGCGTCCTCGTTTTTCATGTAGGCCGCAATGTTCGCAACGCCGTCTGAGAACGACACTTCATAAGCCTCGCGCAGCGCGGTTGTGTCAAAAATCTTTTCGCTGGAAAGCTCAAGCGCGTCCATCCAGGTTCCGGCGATGTTCATCACATACCATGACGCCTTGATTGTGTCTCCCTCCTTTTTCTGCGAGTCCCGCCCGCCGAGTATGGGCTGGAATATGGCCGCCTGCACGGCGTTTTCCGGGTTGGCGAGAGAGAAGCCGTAGCGCGAGCTTCCGTGTTCGGACCATTCCCCGAAGGGCAGGTTTGCGGGGTCCGCCACAACGCCGTTGACGATTTTAATGCCGTTGTCCGACGTCTCTATGAGGGAGAGCGGGTGGCTCGTCATGCGGTTTGCAACGAGCTTCGGCTGCGACATCGTGCGAGAGCCCTGGTAGATGGTCGGTATTTCCGTCGCCGTGATTTCGCTCTCGTTGAAGGCGTTTGAGGAAAGGAAGCAGAAGGAATAGAAGCCCTCCTTTTCAGCGGGCGCCTCAATCTCCATCTTGTAAGCACCGCCCTTTTCTAGCATGGTCAGCTTTGCCTTGACGTTGGCGCTATAGGCAAGTTCAAGCGTCTTTTCATCGACTTTCTTAACGCCCTTGAGCTTGAGGAGAGTGCCCTCGCCTATCGCGTAGGGGTTGATGGGCGGCATGACGATGTCTACCTCGCCCTTTTTGAGGTGCGCCTTGATTACGCCGTTGGAGCTCAGCCACGTGATGTAGAAGCCCTCCACGTACCCGGGCTTTTGCGAATAGATGAGGTAGAGCGCCTCGTCCTTGAATTCGGAAAGCTTTTCCCACTTGCCGTTCACGAGTACCTGCGCGCTGCGCACGTAGCTTTTTTCGCCCTTCGCATTTTGCCTTTCGGTGAAGACTATCCTGCTGGACGCGTTGGATATCCCGAAAGTTTTCGCGCCCTTAACTTCCTTGAGCGCCTCGGGCATGGGCATGAAGGAGTCGTAAGTGCATTCAACAACCATCGGCGCGCGGCGTATCTTTGCGCGGTCCGCGTTGTTCTTGATGGCGGCGTTCGGGTCGTACGCAAGGTCGTTTGTTATGACTATGGCGTCTATCCTCATGTGCGACGTCTTCGGCACTATGGAGAGGATGTTCTCGCCCTTGGGGATGTCGATTTCGCCCATCTTCTGCCAGTAGAGGCCCTCGCGGCCATGCGTGCCGCCCTGGTTGGGAAGTTCCCTGCCGTTGACGGAGACGGCGAAACGGCGCGTGGCCGGCGCCATCTTCTCGTAGTCCCTGCCGTTGGCCCAGACGGCGCACTTGCCGCCTTCCGCCACGTCGACTACCGTTGTGGGCTGAGATTTTGTGGAGGTCTGCGCGGTTATCATCCTCTGGCCGTGCGCGCCTTCGTTTGACCAGTCCCCTAGGAACTGGAAGGCCTCCGCCTCCACAAGGAATGTCTCCGCCTGCGCGCAGAATGCCGACGCGAAAAGCGCCGCCGCCGTTAGTGATGGTTTCAAAATGTTCATGTTTTTCATTTCAGAATTATGTCCTTTATAAATACCTTTTCCCTGCCCTTCTCCGATATCTCGAACGAGAGCTCGAGCTCCTCGTCCTGCGCTATCGGATAGACCGAAAATTCAAACGGATAAAAGTTGCGGGTCAAGACCTGTGTTGAATTTCCGCTTTTCAGTATCATTTTGACTTCCGCGTCCTCCCTGTACCTTGCGCCCGTGAAAACCGCGAAGACGGAGTCTTTTCCGAATGGCCCGCGTATGCGGAAAGCGTGCAGTTCGTCCCAGCCGTTTTCGAGCTTCTTCATAGAGAAGTACGCTCCCTCACCCTGCGGGGCCTGCCTTATCTGCGGGTTGTAATCTTCCGCGGGTATGCGCAGCGCCACGAGGCTCAAGGCCGGTATCTTCATTTTCTTGTCGCCGAAGAAAGTGAATGTCTGAGGGAGCTTTTCGCCATCCGCATTGTACGCTTCAATCACTCCGGCGGTCTTCGCGCCGCGCATGGCCTTTGCGGAAGAGTCGAACGCGAGGGAGACGTCCATCTCCTTCGCGGAATCGTTGAGGACTATGGCCCAGATTGCGTCCTTGCCGCGTCCCATGAGGGTGCTGACTTTCACGCTGTCTGGCCGCACCGCGCGCTTGTCGAGAAGCGGACGAACAAGCTGGTCGTGGAACACTTTGCCGGGTTGGCCGAATATGCGGTTTGTGAACCACACGTAGCCCTGCTGCTTTACGTAGGGAAATTTGATTTTGTCTTTGGAGGCAAACTCGACCTGCGCCATGAGGTAGTCCATGCTCTGTCCGAAGTGCACGGGCGAATGGTGCCAATAGAAGCTCGTCATGTCCGGGCCCATGTATGGGTACTCGGGGTCGTGCGGGGCGTCTGTGAAGTCCTTTATATAGTAGCCCGGAAAATTCGCGTAGCGGCCTATTATGGAGTGGCGCGAATATTTCATCAGCAGGTCGTCCCCCGTGAACTGGGCCACTTTAAGCAGGTTTGGCGCCCACGACGGGTTGATGATGTTGTGGTAGTTGTCCGTCCACTTGTAAGTCCAATGCTGCTCTATACCCAGGCCTATGCGCGAAACCTGCATGGCGGGCACCTTCTTTTCCGGCATGACGTACTGGCTTCCCTGGTTGGGAATCTTCTGGTTTTGCGCGAGCATCTTTATCATTGTGAAGTTGAGGTCTCCGCCCAGCCTGTCTTTTTTTCCGCCCTGCCAGAAGTAGTCGCGTATGCCCTGCACCATGTTATTTTTGAAAATGGTGATGTCGCCTTCGGGCGGCGTAGGGTAAGCCCAGAGGCTTGAAAGCGTGTAGTATGCGCCGAGTTTGGCGTACTTGAGGTACTTCTCATCCTTCGTGATTTCATACATGTCGGTCAGGTACCACCAGTAAGGGTACAGGCCGGCGTTGATGAAGGGCAGCGGGTCCACATCGTTGAATTCGCCCTGCGCGCCCGGGTTGAAGGCGTAGGTCAGCCAATGGTCGCATTCCTTTCTGGCTTCCGCTAGTAGTTCCTCCGAAGGTTCCGCCATGTAGAGGCCGAGGAGGCCCGTCCAGTATGGTCCGCCCATAACCCTGAGTTTGCCGTTGCCCCAGCGGTAGAGCTTGGCCATCCACGGATTGCCGCCGCCTATCACCCAGTTGATGCCCGCGAGGACATCTCCGGGCGTACTGCCGGAGGGCACGCGCAGCTTTTCGAGGGAGTCGCTCACCCAGCCGCCGCGCTGCGGTTTTTTGAACGCGAAGTGCGAAGAGAAGCGCGAGAGCGCGAACTCTATGCTCGGCAGCGATATGTTCCTGTAATAGTCCTCGTCGTCGGTGAGTATTGAAATTGAAACTTCGGAAAGCGGGGAAGACTGCGTCGCGGTCCACTGCGCCTCAATGTTCCATCTGCCCTTGTCTTCCGGGCTCCATCCGCTGATTTCACCGCGCTTGAGAAGCGTCGCTATGTTGGCGACAGCGTCGGAGAAGGAGCAGGTGTAGGCCTCGCGAATGACATCCGCCTTGAAGATGTTGCGCGAAGAAAATTCGAAAGCCTTCGTCCAGTCTCCCGCAAAACTAAGTATGTACCATGAAGCCTTGACCTTCTGGCCCTCCTCATGCCTTGAATTCGTAGCGCCGAGGATGGGCTGGAATATGACGGCCTGCACTTTGGAGTCCGGGCTTGAAACCGAAAATCCGTAGAATGACCTGTCGCGGTGGGACCATTCAAAGGGAAGCATGTCGGGGTTTGCCACGAGCGCGTTCGTGATGTCGCGGTCTTCCTCCTTCGCGTTGAGGATTACAAGCGGATGGCTCACCATGCGGTTTTCAACCATCTTCGGTTCCGTCATCGTGCGCGTGCCCTGGTACATTGTGGGCAGGAAGAGCGCCTCGAATTCGCCCCGCTCCTTTTTATTGAAGCCGAGGAAGGCGAGGGAGTAATCCGCAGTCTCGTCCGCCTCAAGCTCGACGTCGAACTTTATCGCGCCGTTCGGCAGAAGCTTCATAGTGCCAACCGCGCCGTGCTCGTATTTGATTATGAGAGTATCTTCACCAGCGCGGCTGACGTCCGTTATGCGCAGCAGCGTGGATTCGCCCACACAGTACGGGTTGTTGGGCGGGAGCTCCAGCTCCATCTTCTGCCCCGCAATTTCAATGTATGATCTTCCCGCCTTCGTGTTCCAGCGGGTGTAGTAGCCGAAGCCGTCGTACTTTGCCTCCGTCGACTTTATGAGGTAAAGCGCCTCGTCCCTGAAGTCCGGCAGCGCGACGATTTTGTCTCCGTCAAAAATCTGTCCGGAGCGTATGAAGGTCTTCTTCCCGCTTTCATCCGCAGCCTGCGTGAAGAGAATGCTCGTCTTTGCGTTTTTTATGCCGACCTTCTTTCCGCCCTTGAGCGCGGAAAGTTTTCCGGCGACGGGGAACGTGTCATCGTATTTCACCGTTTTGACAATCGGAGCCTGCTTGATTTTCCTGCGGTCGTTGGGGTTTTTAACAATCCCGTTCGGGTCGTAGCCCGCATCGTTGGAAAATATTACGGCGTCGGCGCGCGCGTGGTCGAGCTTGAGCTGGAGATAGACGTAGTTTTCGCCCTTGCGCAAATCAACTTCGCCCATCTTCTCCCACAAAAAGCCGTCCTTGCCGTGCTTGCCCGCCTCGCCGGGCAGCAGCGTCTCATTAGCGCCGACCTTGAATGTTCGCATGCCCTGGCGGTAGTTTGAAACGTCAAAGCCCGACGCCCACACCGTGTACTTCCCGCCGTCCTTCACTTCAAAGACCGTGCCGGGCCTCGTCTTGCTGGTATCGGTGAACAGCACGCTCTGTCCGTCGGAATGGTCCTTAGTCCAGTCGGCTTGGAACTGGAAGTCCTCGCATTCGAGGAGGGTGGTTTCCGCGCACAGCATGGCGCTTATGCCTGCAAAAGCCAGGCCCGCAAACAGTCTTTTTTTCATAATCATTTCCCCATTTTCACATTTTCAATTTTAACAACCCCGTCCCTGCCGGATATTTCAAAGTCCAAAACCGCGTCCTCATCCTGAGGGATGGGATACACGGAAAATTCGAACGGATAAAAATCGCGCACGATAGTCTGAACGCTTTCCCCGTTTTTCACCGTCATTTTTACGGACACGCCTTCCGTCTCCATTCCGCCCGTCAAGACGGCGTAGACGGAATCCTTTCCGAAGGGCCCGCGTATGCGGAAGGTGTGCAGGTCTCCCAGGCCCTTTGCGGCGTTTTTCTTCACAACGTGCGCGGGAGACGCTATGGGCGCCGAAGTGATTGACGGGTCGTAATCCGCGGCCATCACACGGAAAGCGACGAGCTTCATTGCGGGGATTTTTACTTTCTTCTCTCCGAAGAAATCAAAGCTCTGCCCGAGCCTTTTGCCGGACGCGTCGTAAAGCGCAACTTTTGCCGAAGTGTCCGCGCCCCTGAAGCCGCGCGCGGTCGGGTCGAACTCCAAAGAGTATTCGGCGTCGTTCGCGGAATCGTTAAGCACCATAACCCAGATTGAATTTTTGCCGCGCCCCATGAGGGTGCTGGCCTTCACGCTGTCCGCGCGCACGGCGTTTTTGTCGAGTATGGGACGAACGAGGGCGTCGTCAAAAACCTTGCCCGGCTGTCCGAATATGCGGCTTACAAACCACACGTAGCCCTGCTGCCAGACGTGCGGAAATTTTATGGCGCCGCCGCTGGCGCCCTCGAACTGCGCCATGAGGTAGTCCATGCTCTGCGCGAAGTGCACGGGCGCGTGGTGCCAGTACATGTTCGTCATGTCGGGGCCCTTGTACGGATAATCAGGGTCGTGCTGCACGTCGAAGAAGTCCTTTATATAGTAGCCGGCAAAATTCGCATAGCGCCCTATTATTGAATGGCGGGAGAATTTCATGAGCATGTCGTCCTGCGTGAACTGCGACACCCTCAGCATGTTCGCCGCCCACGAAGGGTTGATGATGTTGTGGAAGTTGCCAGTCCATTTGTAAGTCCAATGCTGCTCAATGCCGAGGCCTATGCGCGAAACTTTCTGCGCGGGCACCTTCTTTTCCGGCATCACGTAAAGCTCGCTCGGGTACGGAAACTTTATAGTCTTGAGCGCGAAGTTGCGCGCGGCGATGTTCTCATGATAGCCCAGGCGGTAGCGCTCGCCGCCCTTCCAGAAGAGGCCGCAGATGCCCTGCACTATGTTGCCCTTCTGGATTGTGATGTCGCCCTGCGGAGGCGTGGGGTGCACCCATAATGACGAGAGCGTGTAGTACGCGCCGAGGCGCGAATACTTGAGGAAAGTTTCATCCTTCGTGATTTCATAAAGCTCCGGCAAAAACCACCAATAGGGGTACTGCCCGTAGTTGACAAAAATCAGGTCCGCAAATTCCTCGAAGGGTCTGGCGTCAAAGCCTTTTGCAAGCCAACTGCGGCAGGATTCCTCCGCCTTTTTAAGATGCTGCGGGTCCTTCCCGGCGACGTAGAGCGCCAGGTACGAAGTCCAATCCGGATTCCCGCGCGTGCGTATCTCACCGTTGGGCAGAAACTGGAATTCGCTCATCCACGCGTTGCCGCCGCCGAGCAGCGCGTTGAAGGCGCCCCAGACGTCTCCCGAAGTCCCGCCTCCGGGGATTGTGAGCATGCGCTGGGAGTCGTTAGCCCATGAGCCTTCCGCCTGCTTCTTGTGGGCGAAGTGCTGAGTCTTGCGCGAGAGGGAAAACTCTATGCTCGGCAGAGAATAGTTCCTGTAGAAATTTTCGTCGTCCGTGAGCAGCGCGATTGAAATTTCCGCAAGCGGCGAAGACTGCGTTGCGGTGTACTGCGCCTCAATGTTCCATCTGCCCTTTGTGATTGCGCTCCAGCCGCTGGCCTCCGCGTTGCCGAGGTATTCGGCCAGGTTGGCAACCGCGTCTGAAAACGATGCGGTATAGGCTTCGCGCACGGTGTCCCCCGCAAAGATGTTGCGCGAGGTAAAGCTGAAAGTTCCGGCCCAGTCTTGCGGCAGGGAAAGTATGTACCATGAAACGGAGAGCGTTGCGCCGCTTTTTTGGAAGGAGTCTTTGGAGCCCAGCACGGGGCGGAATATCACGGGCTGCACAAGCCCTTCCGGCGAGCGTATCGAGAATCCGTAAAAGCTCCTGCTAGGCTGAGACCATTCAAAAGGCAGGCAGGCGGGGTCGGCTATGAGCGCGTTTGTGTAATCCAAATCCATGGCCTTGGCGCTGAGCATGGCAAGCGGGTGGCTCGTCATTTTCTCCTCCACCATTTTTGGAGTCTGCATGACGCGCGTGCCCTGGTAGAATGTGGGAAGGAACACCGCAGTCATGTCCTCCTTCCTGAGGCCGTTGAAGCCCTTGAAGGCGACTGAATAATAGCCGTCCTCCTTTATTTTTACGACGATGCGCACCCTGATTGCGCCGTCGGGCAGCAGCCTCATGTGCGCTATTACGCCGTCTTCAAGCGTGAGTTTGAGCACTTCTTCGGAAAGCTTTTCAACATCCGTTATCCTCAGGGGAACTGACCCCGCCGCGGCGTAGGGGTTCTCCGACGGGGTTGGCAGCGCGCACTTCGTTTTTTCATTCAACAGGATGTAGGAAACGGCTTCGGGGTTCTCCCATTTTGGGAAATATCCGTCGCCAAGATATTTCACTTTTTCCGCGCGCATCAGATAAAACGACTCCCCGTCGAAATCCCCCAAATCCAGAACCTTGCCGCCCTTGAAAATTTTGACGCCGCGCACGAAGCGATTTTTCCCGTCCGCGCCGCGCTTTTCCGTGAATGAGAGCGCGAGCTTTTCGTTTTTGATTTCCACGCGGCGCGCGCCCTCAAAAGTTTCCACGCCGCCTGGCGTCTCAAAGTTGAAGCCGTGCAGCTGCTCCTTTTTGACCGGATTCACGCGCAGCGCCCTGCGAACGGAATTGTCTTTGACCGCTACGTTCGGGTCATAAACCTCTTCGTTTGTAAGAATGATTGCGTCCGCGCGGCCGTATTCCGTGTGAAGGTGGAGGGTGAGCAGATGCTCGCCCTTCTCAAGCTGCACTTCGCCGAGCTTCTGCCAGGCAAAGCCCTTTTTGCCGTGGTTGCCCGCAACGCCTTCGAGGATTTTTCCGTCGACGCCGGCTTTGACAAGCCTGGTGCCCTGCCTGAACTCGTCATGGTCGAAGGCGGAAAGCCACACGGCGTATTTTCCGCTTTCGGGCACCGCAACAACGGTGGCGGGAATCAGGTTTCTGTTGTCATTCTGCACGATGAATACCTGCCCGTATCTGGCCTCGCCTTCCCAGTCCGCCCTGAATTGGAAGGCCTCCGCCTCCACAAGAAACGTGGAGCTCAAGAGCCTCCCCGCGAAGGCTAAAAATAATGCGAATACAGAAACAGATTTTTTCATAGCGTCATTTCCCAAGTTTTATGTCTTTGATTTCGGCGACGGGCCTGCCCGCTTCCTCTATTCTGATTTCAAGCGGAACGTCCTCACCCATCGGCAACGGGTAAACGCTAAATTCGTACGGATACCTGTCCACGACAATTTCGGCATTGGCTGAGTTAGGCAGTTTTAGTGCAACTTTTGCGCCCTCTTTTCCAAGCCCGCCGGTGAAGACAGCGTAGATTGAGTCCTTCCCGAAGGGCCCGCGTATGCGGAAAAGGTGCAGGTCTCCCCAGCCTTTCGCCACGTCTCTTTTGACTATGTGAGATTCTCCCCCAATGGCGGGAAGTTTTCTTTCAACCTCGAAGTCTTCCGCAGGAATGCGCAGCGCCACGAGGCCCATTGCTGGGATGCTCACGCGCTTGTCTCCGAAGAAGGCGAAAGTCTGCGGAAGCTTTTCGCCCTTCGCGTTGTAAAGCGAAATTTCCCCGTCCGCCTTTGCGCCCTTCATCCCGCGCGCCGACGGGTTTAAACGCACTTCCGTGGAAAGTTCGCTTCCGCTGTCGTTGAGCAGCATCACCCATATCGAATTTTTCCCGCGGGCGAGCATCGTGCTGATTTTAGCGCTGTCAACGCCCACTGCGGATTTGTCGAGAATGGGCTTCGCCTTGGGGTCGTCGAAAACTTTTCCAGGCAGGCCGAATATGCGGTCCGTGAACCACACGTAGCCCTGCTGGCGCACGTATGGGAATTTTATTCTGTTGTCGGTGGCGAGCTCAAGCTGCGCCATGAGGTAGTCCATGCTCTGGCCGAAGTGGCAGGGCGCGTGGTGGTAGTAGAAGCTCGTGATGTCCGGGCCCTTGTAGGGGTACTCGGGGTCGTGCTGCACGTCTATGAAGTCGCGCACGTAGTAGCCGAGGAAGTTGGAATACCTGCCTATTATTGAATGGCGCGAGTACTTCATTATGATGTCGCGCTTCGTGTACTGGTAGACCTTCAGCATCTCCGCCGCCCACGAGGGCATGAGGATGTTGTTGCCGTTTGTTGCGCCCTGCATGTAGGTTGTGTGCTGCTCAATGCCCAAACCTATGCGCGAAACTTTCATCGCTTCAACTTTCTTCTCCGGCAGAATTGCGACACCCGTGAAGTAGCGCCTGTCAGCATCGGGAGCTTTTCTGAGGGCGTCTATCACGAAATCATTCTGCGCCCTGCCCATCCGGAAGCGCTCACGCCCCAGCCACCAGATACTGTTGATCGACGTGGACGCGTTGCCCGGGTTTATCACAACTTCTCCCTGCGGAGGCGTGGGGTAGCTCCAGAGGCTTGACAGCGTGTGAAAGGCGCCTAGCTCGGCGTATCGCAAATACTTTTTGTCTCCCGTTATTTCGTACATTTCCGGCAGGTACCACCAGTACGGGTAGAGGCTCACGTTGATGAATTTGCCGACGTCGGTGTCGCGGTAGTCTCTGTTGTCGAACGCCTTTTCAAGCCAGGCGTCGCAGGCAGCCTTCGCCTCTTCCAGGGTTGCGGGGTCACCCGTGGCAATGTGCATGCCGAGCAACGTCGACCACAGTCCGTCCTCGCCCTTCATGCGGAGGGAGCCGCTGGCGTGCTTGAGCAAATCATTCACCCACGGGTTCGCGCCCCCCAGCATCCTGTTGACGCTCACATAATAATCCGCACCCCACATCCCGGGGACGTTGAGCGCCATGTTGGCCTCACTAGTCCACGTGCCGCGCGCGGCTATGGTTGAAAAATGCGCGTTCTTCCTTGAGATGGTGAACTCTATTGAAGGCAGGGCTATGTTCTTATAATAGTCCTCGTCGTCCGTAAGAAGTGCGACGGAAAGTTCCGAAAGGGGCGAGGAATGAGTTGCCGTGTACTCCGCCTCTATGTTCCAGCGACCCTTGAGGTGCCTGCTCCAACCGCTTGCGGATTCGTTTTTCAAATACGCAGCGATGTTCGCAACGGAATCGGAAAACGAGACGTCGTAAGCCTCGCGCAGGCGCGAGCCGTCGAAGATTTTTTCATTTGCGAGTTCGAGCGCGTCCGCCCAGTTTCCCGCAATGTTGAGAACATACCATGACGCTTCAAGCGTGTCGCCCTCGTTTTTTTCGGAACCTATGCTGCCCAGTATGGGCTGGAATATGGCGGGCTGTATCTCGTTTTTCGGGCCCGATATAGAAAATCCGTAGATGCTCGATCCGCCGCGCGACCAATCAAACGGCAGGCGCATTGGGTCCGCAACAAAGCCGTAGGTGAAGGGCGTTTTGTCGTCCAGATTTTTCTGCACGAGCGCGAGCGGCTGGCTCGTCATATTGTTTGAGACCATTTTGGGCGTGTCCATCGTGCGGCGCATCTGGTATAGCGTGGGCAGTTCAAGCGCGTCGAAATTCTCCTTTTGCGTCGGGTTGAAGCCGAGAAAGCCGAACGAGTAAAAGCCTTTTTTATCCGCCTTAACTTTTACTTCGAATTTTGCGAATGCGCCGGAATCGGCAAGCCTCATGCGCGCCGCCACGCCGCCTTCATAGGTGAGTTCAAGAGTTTTGGCGTCCGTCTTTTTCACGTCAATGGGCCTGAGCGCTTTGACGTCCCCCACGGCGTAGGGGTTTGTGGGACTCACGGGCAGTTCCATCCGCTTTCCGTTCAAATCAACCTTCACCTTCGCCTTGCTCTCTCCCCACGAAACGAAGTATGAACGCTCCGAACATTTCGGGTTAGTGGAATAAATCAGAAGGAGAGCCTCGCTGGCGAAGGCGTCGGGCTTGAGCGCCCTGCCGCCCCTTTTAAGCTCCGCGCTCCTTTCGTAAAACATTTTGCCGGCGGAGTCCCTCTTCTGAGTGAATGTCATTTTGACGTCGGCGTTCTCTATTGAGAAAACCTTGCCGCCCTTTGCC
>JAVBSZ010000026.1:0-3221 GCA_031556415.1 Opitutales bacterium
GTAGCTGAACCTGCGTTATGTACCCGCGCGGAATGCGCGCAAAAACCTCTCCTCCGCGCGTCCCTGAAATTTCCTTTATGCGCAGCTCCTCGTAATAGGTTTGCGCCTTGCCGAGTTCGTCGCTGGCGGCGTGCCCGTGCCCCATCTTCACGAAGTCGAGGCGCACGGAGGCGGTCACGGCGGTGGCGTTTTTATCTCCGCGCAGAAGCGCTATGCTGCGCTTAAGCAGCCTGCAGTACATGTCAAACCCGACGCCCGCGATGTGCCCGCTCTGCTTTGTGCCAAGAAGGTTTCCGCAGCCGCGCAGCTGGAGGTCCCTCGTGGCGATTCTGAAGCCCGCGCCCACGCTGTTGTACTGGCGTATTGCGCCAAGCCTCTTGCGCGCGCTCTCAACAATCTTTGCGTGCCTGTGCAAAAGAAGATAGGCGTAGGCCCTGCGCGTGAAGCGGCCCACGCGGCCGCGCAGCTGGTAAAGTTGCGCCAGCCCGAACTTGTCCGCGCCCTCTATGATTATGGTGTTGCAGTTCTGGATATCGAGGCCGGACTCTATGATGGTTGTGCACACAAGCACGTCGTACTTTCCGTCCACGAATTCGCCCATCAGCTTTTCAAGCCTGCCCTCCGGCATCTGGCCGTGGCCCACGGCCACCTTCAAATCCGGAAAAATCTTCCTCACGCGCGCGGCGGTTTCCTCAATAGTCTTCACGCGGTTGTGCAGATAGAACACCTGGCCTCCGCGCGCGATTTCCGCGCCTATCGCGTCCCTTACCGTCTCGTCCGAATACTCGCGCACGACCGTCTCAACGGGGAAGCGGTCTTTGGGGGGCGTCTCGATGAGGCTAATCTGTTTGGCCCCCATCATCGCAAAATAGAGCGTGCGCGGAATGGGCGTCGCACTCATCGTCAGCACGTCTATGCTCTCTTTCATCCTCTTGATGCGCTCCTTGTGCTTGACGCCGAAGCGGTGCTCCTCGTCCACAACCAGCAGGCCCAGATCCTTGAATTTAACGGTGTCCGCAAGCAAAGCGTGCGTGCCGATGACTATGTCTATGCGGCCTTCCGCAAGCTGTTTTTTGATTTTTTCCACCTCGCCCTTCGTGCGGAAACGCGAGAGCATTTCCACCACGACGGGGTAGCTCGCCATGCGCTCCTTGAAGTTTTTAAAATGCTGCTGGCAGAGTATCGTCGTTGGGCAAAGCACCGCCGCCTGCTTGCCGGAGAGCGCGCACTTGAAGGCGGCGCGCATGGCAACTTCCGTTTTGCCGAAGCCGACGTCCGCACAGATCAGCCTCTCCATGGGGCGCGTCGACATCATGTCGTCCTTCGTTTCGGCAATCGCCCGCAACTGGTCGGGGGTCTCAACAAATGGGAAGGAGTCTTCAAAGCTCTTCTGCCATTTGTCATCCTCCGCAAAGGCGCAGCCTTCAGCGATTTCGCGCTTTGACTGCATTTCGAGAAGTTCGGAGGCGTAGTCGAACGCAGCAGTTTCGGCCGCGGAGCGCACCTTGATCCATGACTTTGAATCAAGCCTAGAGAGCTTGGGCTGCGCCTTGTCCAGGCCTATATAGCGGCTGATGAGGTGCGATTTGTGCAGAGGAAGATAGAGATTTGCGCCGTCCTCGAACTCGAGCTTGATAACCTCCTGCTTGACGCCGTCAACGTCGAGTTCCACTACGCCGTGGTAGCGGCATATCCCCTGCCCCAGGTGCACAACGTAGTCGCCCTCGCCGAGTTCGGAGAAGTCCAAAAGCTGGTCAACCTGCGCCCTGTGCGAGAGCATTTTTCTGCGCGAGGACAGGTTGATTTTCACCCTGCGCGCGAAGAATTCATGCGAGCTTACAAAGACCGCGCCCTTCGCATCGGCGTCCACGCATTCAAGGTTCAGTGGATAGGAAACGCTTTTTTCGACGCCCGTTTTTTTGGATTTTTCCAAAGCTGAAAATGAGAATACGCAGCCCTCGCCGAACATGGGCTCTGAAAATTTTATATCCAGTCCGCCGTCCAGACCTTCCTCCTTGAACAGCTCAAGTATGCGGTTCTTTTCAGACTGCGCGGAGGCCTCAATTATTATTTCAAAGCCGCCCCTGTTCCAGTCCGCAAGCCTCTGCATGAACCTGCGGCGCAGCTCGCTCTCCGCCTCGTAAGCCTCGTAGCCGACGCTCTCCACGCTCGAAGGCGGGCGGTATTCGGAAAGGTCTTCCGTAAAAAATTCGGTTTTCCCAGCGCCGTCAAAATCCCCGCGTGGGAATCCAGAAGTGAAAGCCCGAGGAAATCGGACTTCGAAAAGTCTTCCGCAAAAAGCGTTGAAAAATTTTTGTAAGGCGCTTTTCCCTCGTCGGGAACGTAAAAAAGCTCCGTGTTCTCCTGCGCGAGGACGGCCGGCTCAAGCAGTATCCATGAGATTTTTTTGCCGCGCAGATACTCGAAGGCCGGCGCCTGCGGGGCGTCTTCGAGCGCGGAGGCGGAGTCTATCCTCAGCTCCCGCGCCCTGCCGTCGCTAAGCTGCGTGTTCGGGTCAAACGTGCGTATCTCGTCAACCTCGTCGCCGAAAAAATCTATGCGCAGCGGGGACGACGCGGAGAGCGGATACACGTCTATAATCCCGCCCCTGAGCGCGAACTGGCCCGGGGCCTCGCACAACACCTCGTTGTAGTAGCCGAATTTGACGAGCGTTTCGCGCAGCTTCTCAATCGCGATTGAGTCTCCTTTTTTTATGAGGAGGAATTCGGAAGCGTCCGGCTTGGGCGCGTTGGAAAAGAGCGCCTGGGGCGTGGCCAAAACCACGCAGGGAGGCGCACCCGCGCCCGCAACACTCATCGCGTTTAGGGTGCCCACCCTCTCGCAGTACGAGTCAAACCTTTCGGCGTCGGAGCCCGACGTTTCGCTGATTTCGGGCAAAACGCGCACGCGGATGTCGTTATGCGCAAGCTTGAGAAAAGCGCCCAGGCGCATGTAAAACTGTTCGCATGCGTTCTTTGAGCGCATCAGCACAATGCTGACGTCGGCCGCGTTTTTGCGCGCGGAAATTTCCTGCGCCGCAATCGGCGCCGCGGCGGGCTGCGCCACGTTGAAACAGAAGCGCGATGCGCCTTCAGGGGTTTTAACCGTCCTCATTCAGATATTTTTTCAGCGCCGCCTTCGCCGCTTTCGTTTCGGCGACTTTCTTTGACGAGGCCACCGCGCTTGCAAGGCATACTCCGCCCACGCTAACTTCAACTTAG
>JAVBSZ010000019.1:0-6540 GCA_031556415.1 Opitutales bacterium
TTGGCTTCTATGAATTCCGGCTTCTCTTTTTCCGTTATCTGCGGCGGCAGTATTTCCAGCTTCAATTCCTCGAATTTTTCATTTTTTCCTTTTGCAGAGTGGTTGAAGTTTGCAGGCAGAGTGAGGAAAAGCAGCAGATGAAAAACTATCGTTATGACTATTCCAAGCGCGACGTTCCTGCGGTCCTGCCTGTCAAAACTTTCAAGCAGGTCGCTTTTGTCGAAATCGTCATTGTGCCGAAGCGGCGTCATTTTTCGCTATTTTTGATGGAAAGCAGGAACTTGTCGAGGCGCTTTTTCACGAGGGAGCAGGGCAGCCCCATCACGTTGTCAACGTTCCCGTCCACGCCTTCGATGATTATATCCGAATGCTCCTGTATCCCGTAGGAGCCCGCCTTGTCCATCACGTTGACGAGGCCCATGTAATTTGAAATTTCTTCATCATTCAGGCGTTTGAACCTAACGAGGCTCTCCTCAAAAAAAGTGTCGGAAAGCCCCGCGCTTTTGCAGACGAGGGACGCGGCGGTGATAACAGTATGCTCTCGCCCCGAAAGCTTGGAGAGCATCCTGCGCGCGTCGCCTTCGTCCACGGGCTTGCCGAGGGTTTCTCCGTCGAGCACCACTATGGTGTCGGCCCCCAGCACGACGCGGTCGGGGAATTTTTTTGCGACGGCGTCCGCCTTTTCAAACGCGTTTTTAAGCGCGATGTCTTTGGGTTCCAGCCCCGACGAAGCGTCGCATTCAGGGGCATCTGAAATGCGCACCTCGAAGTCCGCGCCGCCCTGTTCCAGAAGAAAACTTCTTCTTGGGCTGGCCGAAGCCAGAATTATCTTGTTGCCGAAAGGGTTATTCATTCTAAAACGCTACTGATGAAAAAAACGGTTGAAATTAAAGACCTCTACTTCATAGCTGACAAGGAGATTCTCTCGGCCATAAACTGGGATTTTTACGAGGGCGAGCGCTGGATTATCCTCGGCGCAAACGGCGCGGGCAAGACGTCGCTTCTTTCCACGATATGCGCGTACAACACGCCGAGCTCGGGCGAGATGGTCGTCAACGGGAAGCGCTATTCCGCGTACGACTGGCAGAAGGTGCGCATGCAGATAGCCCTTGTGGGCAGCCAGCTCAGCCGCCAGATAGAAAAAAGCGAGACGGTTTTGGACACCGTCGTGAGCGGGAAATTCGCCATGATAAACTACTGGGGGAAAATCACGCCCGCCCTGCGCGCGCAGGCGATGCGGCGCATGGCCTCCCTCGGCATAAAGTACCTTGCAGGCAACCTTTGGGGCCGCATATCGCAGGGCGAGCGCAAGAAGGTGCTCATAGCCCGCGCGCTGATGATAAACCCCAAGATACTCTTTCTGGACGAGCCGTGCTCGGGGCTTGACCCGCTTGCGCGCAAGAAGTTTCTGGACTTTCTGGACGAGCTCGCGCGCGACGTTAAAATCCCCGCAATAGCCATGGCCACGCATTACGTGGAAGAAATACCCGCGTCTTTCACGCACGTATTGGTGCTGAAGGACGGCAAGGTTCTTGCGGCAGGAAAAATCGGCGAGACGCTGACTTCCAAAATCCTTTCGGAAGCCTACGGCGCAAAGTGCCGTCTCAAAAAGGAAGGGAGCAAGTACTCCCTGAAAATAACATAAATTATTCAGCTGGCGTTTTTACTTCGGGCGGGTTTTTATCCGCGCTTTCTTCCGGCAGGCTTTCGCCGAATTTCGGATAGATGAAAGACTCTATCGAAACGGACTTCTTCGTCTCGTCGTCAATCTCGACTATGCACGCGCAGATGCGCGGGTCCTTCTCCGCAATCAGAAAATGGCGCGGGCGACCGTCCAAAAAGCGCTGAAGAATGGGCTCAACCTGGCGGCCAAGGCAGGAATCCCAGGGGCCCGTCATGCCGGCGTCGGTAAGAAATGCCGTGCCGTTTTTGAATATGCGCGCGTCCGCCGTGGGTATGTGCGTGTGCGTTCCGATTACGGCGCTCACTCTTCCGTCGAGGTGGAAGCCCATGCAGACTTTTTCCGACGTCGTTTCGGCGTGGAAGTCCAAAAAAATATAGTCGCACCTCTGGGGCAGGCGCGTGAGCATGTCATTGGCGGCCCTGAAGGGGCATTCGGCCTTTATCTTCATGAGCGTCTGCCCGAGCAGGCAGAAAACGCCGACTTTTTTTCCGGCCTTTTCCACGACGACAAAATCCCTCCCCGGGTTGTTGGGCGGAAGGTTGGCGGGGCGGCAGACCGTTTTGAGGTCGTCAATCTCCATTTCAAAGCAGCGCTGGTCCCAGATGTGGTCTCCCAGCGTGATGACGTCTATGCCGCTTTTCAAAAGGCCCTCGGCCATGTTCTTGGTGATGCCGTTGCCGCCCGCGACGTTCTCCGCATTGGCAATCACCAGATCAATGGATTTTTCTTCGCGTATCCTCGGAAGGTGGTCGGAGAGGATTTTCCTCCCCGCCTTGCCGACGATGTCTCCGATGAACATTACCCTCATTTGCCCGCCAGCTCTTTGGCCAAGTCTTCCATGTCGCTGCGAAGCCCCTTTTCGGAAACGTCGGATTGGACATGCTTGAGAACCCCCTCTTTTTCGTAGTACTCTATCAGGGGGAAGGTGGTTTCCTTGTAGACGGCAAGGCGCTTGAGGACGGTTTCGGGCTTGTCGTCATCGCGCGTGGTGAGTGCCGTTCCGCACTTGTCGCAGACGCCTTCAACTTTCGGCGGCGTGACAACCGCGTGGTAGGCGGTTGCGCACTTCGGGCATATCCTCCTTAATGAAACCCTCTCCAGAATGACATCGTCCGAAATGTCGAGGCAGAGGACGGCTGAAATTTTCCTGCCAAGCTGCGGCATTATGTGCGTATCCAAATCACGCGCCTGGGGCAGCGTGCGCGGAAAGCCGTCGAGGATGAAGCCGTTTTTGCAGTCTTCCTCCTGAAGGCGGTCTTTCATGAGGTCCAGCACTATGGAGTCCGGCACGAGGCTGCCCGCGTCAATGAGGGCCTTCACCTTGAGGCCCAGCGGGGTCTGCCTCTTAATGTTCGAACGGAAGATGTCCCCCGTGGAAATTTGCGGTATGCCCAGTATTTCCGAAAGATAGATTGCGCGCGTGCCCTTGCCGCTTCCCGGAGCCCCGAACATTATTATGTTTTGCTGTTTAATCTTGTCCATTGCGGAAATTAGTTTGAAAATTATGGCCTATTCATCAAGCATTTTATTGGAAGGAGCGCGAATTATGGACAGACAGCCCAAAACCCAGCCTATATGCGGACTCTGGGTGTCCCCGCAGGCAAAAACCCACGTTGCCCATGCGGACGGCGAGGGGCGACTTGAAGCGTCCTCAGACTTCCACCCCTTCGTATGGACTTCCGCCGCCGCCGATACCGACGCCTACGGCTGCAAAAGAATCCCGCTCGACGGCCCAGCGGGCGCCCCCCTTGACTGCGTCGTCAGGTTTGCGGACGCCAAAAATTACGAAAGCTTTTCAAAAAACCGCGACAGGAACCTGCCGTTTTTGAGGCTTTCAAGCTTGGAAAACCAGTTTCTCATGCGCAACGGCCAGCGTATGTTCGAGGGTGTCAAATTCGAGAACATCCGCCGCATGCAGCTGGACATCGAAACGCATTCGGAAGTCGGTTTTCCAAATCCTTCCAAACGCTCGGACAGAATCATCGCAATAGGCCTTTCATCCGACGGCTTTGAAAAGCTTATAGAGATAGAAGAGCTTACGGACGAGGCGGAAAAAAAGCTGCTCGAAAAATTCTGCAAAGAACTCGTTAAGTTCGACCCGGACGTCATAGAAGGGCACAACATATTCGATTTTGATTTGCAGTACATCGCCAAGCGCTGCTCCATGCTGAAATGCGAGTTCAAAATAGGGCGCTTCGGCGCGCCGCCCTCGTTCAGGAAAAGCCGCATAAAAATCGCCGAGCGCACGCTGGACTACGTGAGGTGCGACATCCCGGGAAGGACGGTTGCGGACACCCTCCTGCTCGTCCAGCTTTACGACATTTCCAGGCGCGAGATGCCATCGTACTCCCTCAAGGCCGCCGCGCTGCACTTCGGCATAAGCAAGAGCGGGGAGCGCACCTACATCAAAGGGGACGAAATCAAGGACATCTTCGTTTCGGACAGGAAAAAATTCCGCGCATACCTTTCAGACGACCTCCGCGAAACGCGGGAGCTCGCCGCCGTGCTGCTGCCCACCTACGTGGCCCAGGTGCAGAATTTCCCCATGACGCTGCAGGAATGCATGCTGCGCGGAACGGGGATGAAGGTTGAGTACGTCTTCCTCGAGAAATATTTCCACGCCAAGGCGAAGCTTCCGGAAATTCCGCCTTCGCACGTTTTCTCCGGTGCAATTTCCGAAAGCTATGAGACGGGCGTCTTCAAACGCGTCCTGCACTACGACGTTGCCAGCCTTTACCCGAGCATAATGATGCACATCGGCAAGTGCCCGCAGGCGGACTACCTCAAGGTTTTCCTCGACGTGCTCAAGGAGCTGCGCGAGTACAGGCTCAAGTACAAGCTACTGGCCAAAACCGCGCACTCGGCGGAAGAGAAGAGGGAGTACGACGCGCGCCAGAACAGCTTCAAAATTCTGATAAATTCCTTTTACGGATACCTGGGCCTCGCCACCGCGCGCTTTGGGGATTCCGATTTGGCGGAGGAAATCACCGCGATGGGGCGCGAGATACTAACGGCCCTCATGGACAAATTCCGCGCGCTCAAATGCAAGGTTCTGGAGGCCGACACCGACGGCATATATCTGAGCGCGGAAGATTATTTTGACAACCCCGAAGCGCTCCTTGAAAAAGTGCGCGAAGTTTTGCCCGCAGGCATAGAGCTGGAGTTTGACGGCGCTTACGAGGCCATGCTATGCTACAAGGCCAAGAACTACGCGCTGATTGAAGACGGAGAACTGCGCCTCAAAGGCTCCGCGCTGAGGAACAGGGGGACGGAGCCGTACCTCGCGCGCATATCGAACGCGATAATAGAGATCGAACTCGGCCTTTCAAAGGAAAGCCTTGCGGAGCTGATTTTGTCCGAAAAGGCGAAAATAGAAAGCGGCAAGTACGACGTGCGCGAGCTTGCAAAAAGCGAGTATCTCGCACAGAGCCCTTCTGCGTACGAAGCGGCCGTCGCGCAGACGGGCAAGGGCAGGCGCGCGGCGCTGGAGGCGGCTCTCATGCTCAAACCCCAGCCCAAGGCGGGGGAGAAGGTTTCCTTCTACATAATCAAGGGGGAAAAGAAGCAGCGCGACTGGCAGCGCGCGCGCCCCGCAGAGTTGTACGACCCTGAAAATTTCCCTTATGACGCGGAGTATTACGTGGAAAAACTTAAGGACATCTGCGAGCGTTTTGAGAGCGTGACCGGCGGCTTCAAGTTTCCGGAAAGCGCCGCAAAAGAAAATGGCGGAGGGCAGGGGGAGCTCTTTGATTTTTGAGCGATGCCGAACCCTTCAAAAAGTTCAAAGCCGGAGTGGATGAAAATCAAGCTTTCGTGCGGCGGGAAATTTTCCTCCACGGCAAAGCTCATAAACGGCGAAGGCCTCAACACGGTCTGCAAAAGCGCGCTGTGCCCCAATCGCGCGGAGTGCTGGGGGAATGCCACGGCGACCTTCATGATACTTGGCGACGTCTGCACGCGCGCCTGCCGTTTCTGCGCGGTGAAAAAGGGTGCCCCGCTTCCCCCTGAAGAGGATGAAGCGCAGAGGATAGCGGACATAGTTTCAAAACTGAATCTGGACTACGCCGTGCTGACGTCGCCCACACGCGACGATTTGCCCGACGGCGGCGCGCGCCAATGGGCGGATGTGCTAATTGCGATAAGGGAAAAATGTCCGGATGCGAAAGTTGAAACGCTCACGCCTGATTTCCAGATGGACTCCGCCGCATTGGACGCGGTTTTGAATTCCGCGCCGGACGTATTCGCGCACAACCTTGAAACGGTTGAGCGCCTGCAGAAAACCGTGCGCGGAAAGGCGGATTACGCAACATCGCTCGGGGTGCTAAAGCGCGCGGCGAAGCACGGCGTGATAACAAAAAGCGGCATCATGCTCGGGCTTGGCGAAACGCAAAGCGAAGTTGAAAAATGTCTGGAAGACGCCTTCGCGGCGGGCGCGCGCATCATCAGCTTGGGGCAGTACCTTAGCCCGTCAAAAGACCATTTCCCGATTGCGCGCTGGGTGGCGGAGGAAGAATTCTCCCACTACAAAGCCTTCGCCCTCGCACTGGGCTACGCCGACGTCCAAAGCGGCGCCTTCGTCCGCAGCTCCTACAAGGCCAAAGAATCATACCTCGCGGCATTGGCCAATATCGAAAAATAAGTGCGTATTAGTCCGCTTTTATTTTTATTTGAATGCGCAAGACTTCGTATCATTTTGGCGGCACGGTTTGGATGAAGAACGAGTATTGCGAAGTGCGCACGGGCGCGTAGCGTAGTAACCCTACGTAAGCGTTCGGGCGCGCGAAGCAAACGGAGTTATTCGCCAAACAAGTCCGTCAAAATTAGCGGGCGGTGCCCCAGCGGGACGTGAAGGGATA
>JAVBSZ010000080.1:0-9521 GCA_031556415.1 Opitutales bacterium
TCTCGCTGCAAAAGCTGGGTAACGGCAATTGGGAAGTGGGCGTGCACATTGCCGACGTGCCGTACTACGTGCGAGCGGGCAGCGCTATCGACAAAGAGGCGGCGCGCCGCGGCAACTCCACCTACCTTGTGGGCACCGTAATCCCCATGCTGCCTTTTGCGCTTTCCAACGGCATCTGCAGCCTGGTTGAGGACGAGGACAGGCTCGTCAAAAGCGTCTTCCTCACCTTCGACGCCGGCGGGGACTGCCGCAACGTGCGCTTTGCAAATTCCGTAATCCGCAGCAACAAGAGGCTCTCGTACGAGCAGGCCTACGCCTTCCTCACGGAAGACAACATAGAAAAAATCAGGAAAATCTCCCCGCCGCCGGAGTACCTCACGGGCTCTTCCGGCAAGCCGCTTTCCGAATGCGACGACAAGATGATGCAGACGCTGCGCATGCTCATACGCCAGCTCTGGGGCATAGCGAGCGTGCTCAGAAAGCGCAGGATGAAGAAGGGCAGCCTCGACCTCGAGAGCGACGAGGTGAAAATCTACGTAGACGCCGAGGGCTACGCCTCCCGCGTCGAGGCGCGCAAGAATGACGAGAGCCACCAGCTCATCGAGGAATTCATGCTCGCCGCCAACGAGGCAATAGCTCGGGAGCTTTTTAGCAGCAAAATCCCCTACATCTCGCGCGTGCATGACGACCCTGACGAGGAGAAGCTCAACGATTTGCGGGACTACCTCTCCGGTTTCGACATCCGCGCCGGAGACCTCACCAACAGGAGGGAAGTCGTCCGCGTGCTTGCGCTTATAAACAAGCATCCGGACAGCCACATCCTGAAGACGGAATTCCTGCGCAGCCTCAAGCGCGCCGTCTACCGCGCCTCTCCCGACGGCCATTACGGGCTCGACAAGAAATTCTACGCCCACTTCACCTCGCCCATACGCCGCTATGCTGACTTCACCGTCCACCGCAACTTCAATTTCCTCATGCAGGAGAAAAAGATGCAGGGCGCGCCCAAGGCAAAACTCGCCCTCATCCCGCAGCCCCAGCTTGAGAACATCGCCGAACGCATCTCCCGCACAGAGCGCAACAGTGCCGAGGCCGAACGGGAGTCGCAGAAAATCAAGCTCCTCGAATACTTCGAGCGCAAGCTCAACGACGGCGAAATTTTTGACGCCATCATCACCGGCATCAACGAAAACGGTTTCTTCGTCGAACTCCTCGTCAGCTCCGCCTTTGGCTTCGTCCACATGCACTCCCTCAAGGACGACATCTACAAAGTTTCGCCAGACCGCCATTCCCTCATAGGCCGCCGCCGCAAGCGCCAGTTCCGCATCGGCCAGAAGATAAAGGTGGGCGTGGAGGCTGTGGACCGCTTCAAGCGCCAGATCGACTTCTTTTTGGCTGACGCTTTGGGCGTCTAGTTCCGTTTGCTTCGCGCGCGCGACTGCTCACGTACGGTTTGAGTACGCTACGCACCCGCGCGCGCGACGCCAAGCCTCACTATGCATCCCAAATCGTTCAGCCAAATTTGTCGAACGCTTTTGGCGATAAATCCATCCTTAAAAAAGGCTCACACTGGTCATGTACTATATGTACACTTCCACCGTGAGCCTTTTTTGCGAATGAAACACCAAAGTTTGCGAAGCAAAGCTTTGGGGAAGAATGGCCTTTAGGCCACCCCGAAGGGGTGAGACGTTCACCGCTGTGAACGCGAGTTCAATCGTTCGCCAAAATGGAGAGCCGAGGAATTTTTCTCTGGCGCTGCGGCACGGTCAGCCAAATGGCGCGATGCAATCGCGCAGATAAAAAATAAAATGCTGACTGCGCCTTTGGGCGCCCGTTCGACTATTTGGCAAAGTCCGCGTCCATTTCCGCGAACTGCGCCGCAGCGTTGAGGAAGTGCGCGGTGATCCAGAAGACGGTCCATTTTTCCACATACCCGCCGCGGAAGGAATACACGGAATCCTTCAATGAGACGCGGTGCTGGGCGAAATTCGTCTGCTGTATCTGCTCGCCCTGGGAGCCGTTTTCGTCGATGAGCTGGCCGCAGGTACGGAACATCAGTTCGCTCAGCTTCTGCAAACGCTCGTCTTTCAGAATCGCGCCCAGGCGGTACAGCGCGGGGGTGTAGAGCGCCCCGTAGACGTCCAGATGCTCGTTCTGCGGAGACACCGCCGTCCAGCCCACGGAGTTGAAGCCCCGGTCCGAGAGGCGCCCTGCGGGCATTTCAATTTTCCAGACAACGGTGTAGGTGAGCATCACATAAGCCGCGTGTTTTGCATAGTCAAGGTAGGCGGCTTCTCCCGTGATGTCGTACGCGGCGAGGAAGGCCTGGAAGGCGGCCCACGCGCCCTCCTTGTCCTCCCCGACGGCGTCGAGCGTTCCGCCCCAGTAGACTTCGCGCATATCGATGTGCCTTTTGGCGTAAGTGTCGGCAATTTTTAATGAGGCCCTTTTGTATTTTTCATCGCCAAAAAGTTTGAAGCCCAGCGCTAATGGCGCGCCGAGAAAGGCCTCTGAAGTGGAAAGCGGGTTCCAATCGTCTTTGAGCACCCTTTCGGCGTGAAAATCGCTGGCCCTGCGCGCAAAGGCCTCCCATTTTGAAGGGTCGAGGTTCATTTTTTCCGTTTGCGGAAATTTTGAAGATTTGATTGCCATGAGCATGTTTTGCAGGCCCTGCGCCTGCGAAAGTATCTCGCCGCGTATCCACTTTTTTGAGACCGTATCGAAGGCGGTCCTGAATCCGTTTTCGTAAAATTCCGCGCCCGATAGGAAGTCCAGCGATTTCTGCGCGCGCTCCCGCATGGAGCCGTCGTCGTCAAAGCTTTGGAGGTGCTGGTAGGCGTAGCCCATGGCCGCGGCCTGCCCGCACCAGCCGAAGACTATATGCTTTCGGGCATTCGCTTCCGGATACTTGAAAAACCCCGCATAATCCTCCGTTTCGTGGTAGCGGGTTTTTGAAAACTTGTATTTGGCCCTTACGATGTCGCCGTAAGCGGGCATGCCTGCCGAAGAGTAGGGCTCAAAAATATTCAGCGAGGCGTCAACCGCCTGCATGAAACCCGAGCCTTCGCGCGGGCATTTTTTTGCGGATATGTAAAGGACCTTCTCTATGATTGCGCCGTCTTTCACGTTCAAATAGGTGTCCGGATACTTATGGCTGGCGCGCTGGAGGCTTTTCACGCGCCCCCATTCGCCGTTGTAGGCGACGGCGCCCGAGGTTGAGACGAGGGCCGTTTTTCCGTCCCCGATTTCCGCGCCCAAAGACCACCACTGGTCTTCTATGTTGCCATAGGCGGCTTTGGACGGAAGCGTGTGCAGCGCCGCGGAAAAGAGTTTTCCGTTTCTTTCAAACTCCACGCTGACAAATGGCATGGGCAGCCTGTGCTCTTCGAACAGGACGTCAGGGGAGTCCTGCTTTGAGAAAGTCGGCACGCGCTCTTTGCCGTGTTTGTAGCCCGACGGGTTCTTATAATAAATCACGGAGGGGATTAAAATTTTATCCGTTTCCGCCGGTATGGAAAATCCGTTTTTCAGGGTGATTTTTTCCTCATCTGGGCCCCTGTACGAATAGCGCCGACGGCATTCTATTAGCCCGCCCCCTTTCGGCGTATATACGTCTTTCAGAGTCCAAACTCCACCGTCGGTTTTAATTTCCCCTTCCAAAACGGCGCAGTCTTTCCGGGTGTCTATTCCGGAGGGGTTTGCGTAAGAAAACCCTTCGGGGCGATTGTCTTTCCAATCTTTGGCGATTGCCCAGAGACCCTCTTGGGGAGATTCCATTATCAGCTCCCCGTCGAGGTAGAATTTTACGCCGTCGTTTGACGCTTTCAATTCCAGAGCCTGCGCCGACAAGGTCGGCAGCGTTAAAAGAGCCGCAAGCTTTCCAATGAGAAGTAAGTTATTCTTCGCCATGGAATCCATATAAGATTATCGCATGGGGCGCTTCAATATTTAAATAAGATTCTTCCCCTCTTCCCCTTCCAGAGAGCCGTTTTGTTTAATCGGGATATATTTGGATTTCCGTTGACAACATTTAAACCACCTGTCACAATTTGCTTCGTGAAAAAGATATTACCCCTTTTGCTTGTTCTTGCCTCCTCGCTTTCATTCGCTCAGGGCTCTTGGAGCGACGCAGTTTACGGCGTGCTTTCCGGCTCCGGTACGGGACAGCGTACGATGTATTATTATGACTCTTTTGGAAGCCTGCTCGGCTCCCAGCTACTGGATGATTCCGCCTACGCGGGCGCGGACTCCATAGCCTACGGCAATTCCGCCGGCCCGGGCCTTGCTGCCGGCGTCAACGGCCTTGCGTTTATGGCCACTGAAGTTGGCGCGGCAACCGCCACAACAGCGAGCGCGGCAAGGCAGGTCAAATTCTATTCGGATCCGCTCCTCTCTTCCGCGGCGAGTCTCGCGCGCATTTCCGCCACGGACTACACCTTTGCGGGCCCGGGGCTCACCGTTCCGGCCGTAGACCATTACATGGACATAGATATAACTTCCAACGGCCGCATCATGGCCCTGGTCGTCCGCAAAAATGAAAGTACCGGCGCGGTTTCCGGAACATATCTCTATATTTTCAACGTAGCCGGCGCGGCAACTACGGGGTCCGCCGTGAGCATAGGCCGTGAAAATTCCACGACATTCAACCAGCTTTGGACCCTGTCCGGAACTACGGACGCAATAGCCTTCACCTTCGGCAGCGCTTTTCTGACCACTGCGCAAACCTATGACGAGCAGATAATCTACGTCGGCGCGGACGGCCTTCTCCAAGCGCGCCTCGGCACCTACAACACCGTGGGCAACGGTTCGCAGGCGACGGCCTCCGTGACGGGCTACACGCCCTTCAGTGTGAATCAGGACGGCAAGACAATCGTCTCGCTTTGGGAGGCAGACAACAGCAACCTCGGCGTTCTTTACAGCGACGGCACCGCAATAGAGTGGAACATGAACACGCAGACGCAGGAAAGGACCTTCTCTTTCGACGGACTCTCCAACCCGCTCGACATCGTCCAGTTCAAGCCCGCCGTAGTCCCCGAACCATCGACTTATGCGGCGATATTGGGAGGAGTCGTGCTCCTCTTCGCTCTGCGCTGCAGGAAGTCTAAAAAGTAGAGGAGGCGGCTTTGTAAGCAAAAAAAAGAGAGACTTAAAAAAGTCTCTCTTTTTTATTTGGCGCTACTTCATTTTTTAATTCCGCTTTGAGAGTTTGTTTGCGGTGCTGACGAGAGAGATGAACTCGGCGCGCTCTCCGCTTGCGTCGTCCCCCAATGCGGATTTTGCGAGCCTGATTATGTCCGCGTAGCTCACGCCCTTTGCGCGTTCGGAATTCTTGAGCTTCATTGCGAATAGCGCGGCCGACATCGCAAAGCGGAAATCTTCGTCCGCATTCTCAAGCGCGGGGGTCTCTTTCGGGGCTTTCAGCGCTCGCTCGATTTTTTCAGAAGTCTCCGCGCTCGCTTCCTTCCAGCGGATTTTGAGCGTGCACAGTTCGCCGGCGTGCCTTTTGTTCACCTCAAGTTTTGAATACTTGAGCCTGTCGACGTCCGCTTTGGCGGAACCCTCCGCGCTTGCGGGGATGATTTCGTAAATGGCCGTCACCGCGTCTCCCGCGCCCGCGTCTCCGGCGTCCTTTTTGTCGTTGTTGAAGTCTGCGGCGGAGAGGCGGCGGTTGTCGTAGCCTATGAGGCGGTACGCGCGCACCTTTTCGGGGTTGAACTCTATCTGTATTTTAACGTCCTTGGCCATGCAGTTGAGTTTCCCAGACGCGGCGCTTGAAAAGACCCTGCGGCCTTCGGCTACGGAGTCTATGTAGGAGTAGTTCCCGTTGCCGTTGTGGGCGAGGCTCTCCATCATGTCGTCCCTGTAGTTGCCGCTTCCGAAGCCCGCCACGGAGAGGAAGACGCCGCTTTGCGCCTTTCTTTTGATGAGCTTTTTCATGTCCTCCACGGAGCTCTTGCCGACGTTGAAATCCCCGTCGCTGCAGATTATGACGCGGTTTATGCCGTCCTTTATGAAGGCGCGCTCGGCGGTTTCGTAGGCGAGTTCAAGGCCGCCCGCGCCGTTGGTGCCGCCCGACGCCCTCAAAGAATCCAGCGCGTGCGCTATCGTCTCAAAATTGTCGGCGCTGGTGGAGGGCAGGGCGAGGCTGACGCCGCTTGCGTAGGTAACCACCGCAACCCTGTCGCGTCCGTCCAGCTTTGCGGTCAGCATTTTGAGGGACGCCTTTGCGAGGTCCAGCTTGTCCGCGGAATGCATCGAGCCCGACACGTCCACGAGGAAGACGAGGTTTGAGGCGGGCCTGTTCCTCCACTCAAGCTCGCGCGTTTTTACGGCCACGCGCATGAGGAGCCGTTCTTCATCCCACGGCGTTTTTGCGAAGGCCGTGTATGTTGCGAAGGGCGCTTTGCTCCCGGCCTCCGGCCCCGCGTACGCATACTTGAAGTAGTTGATGAACTCCTCCTCGCGCACGGAACCCTGTGGCGGCAGGCAGGCCCTTGAGCCCAGCAACGCGCGGCGCGCGGCGGCGTAGCTTGCGGTGTCAACGTCTATGGAGAAGGTTGAAAGCGGGTTCTCAAGCGTTTCGGTGAAGTCAGTGTCGGCGGAATCGTCTTCCGTTTCTTCCGGCTCTTTTTTCACCTCGCGTATTACGACGCATCCGTTTTCTATTTCATACACGCAGCCCGCCTGGCGGGTTATGAATGCGAGCGCTTGGGCGAGGGTCAGACCTCTCAAAGTGAGCGTCACGCTTTTTGACTTGTCGGATTCTACAAGCATCATGTTTATGCCCTTCTTGCCGTCCGGAGAGTCGGACTTATCATATTCGGCGGAGAGGATTGAAAGAGAGTTGATTGCGTGCGCGAGTGAAACACCTTCGGGAAAGCTGATTTCTGGGATGACGATATTGTTCAGCTTGCGCTCGGTTTCTGTCATCGGGCCCCTGCTTGCGCGTTCGTACGCTATGGGCCTGTTCCAGGTCAGTTCTTTTGTTTTCTGCGCCTGCGCGCTTATCCTGCTTGCCTGCTTCACCGAGGACCTTTTCCCCATCTCAACGGGCGCCTGGTAGAAAGATAAAGAGCCCGCATCCACAGTCTCTGTTCGCTGTGCCTCCGCCGGTTTCGGCGCGGGTGCGGTGGAAGAGGATGACGAATTCGCATCTTCGCCCACCTTCACGTGGCGCACTCCCAATGGCGATTCTTGCGTGGGCGCGGAAGGGGAACTGAAGCTGTCGGGGCTTTCTGTACGCGCCTTTGGCGCTGTAGCGCTTGCGTTTGGCAAATCCGGCCTCTGCCAGTTGCGCGCAACTTCGTCAAGCATCTGGCCGCGGGTGGTTTCATAAGTCAGCCTGCCGCCGTCCTTAAGTTTTTCGACGATGAGCTTCTGATAACCTTTGACCGCAGCATTGTCGGAATCCAGCGTTTCGATTTCGCTGAAGGTTGTGCGTGCGCTCTGGTAATCTCCGTAGAGGTACTGCGTTTCTCCCTGTTTTGAAAGAGCGTCTATGCGCTCCCTGCGTGCGGCATAATCCGGACTGACGCCCTTTTTTTCCTCCGAAGCCGGCGCGCTGGCGGAAACGTCCATGACGGTCTGCGCGCCGCCGGATAGTTTTTCTACGTCCGCCTGGCGCGCGGCTCTGATTGATACCAAAGTTATGAGCATCAGGCAGGCGGCCGCCGAAAAACTCGCGCCGAAGTAGAATAGTTTGGTGAACTTTGAAGGTTTGGGTGCGTCAGCCTGCGCCTTGTCGAGCGCTCCCAGTGCGTGGGCGAATTCCTCGCCTTCGGCGCGCAGCTTTTCTTCATCCGCATCGGCTTCGGCTTTGAAGGTGTCGGCAAAGCCTTCGCATTCCTTTTTAAGCGCGGAGATTCTTTCCGCAAGTTTCGCGTCGCTCTTTGCTGCGAGTTCTATCTGCGCCTTCGCCTCCGCGCCGAGCTCTCCAAGAACGTATGCGAGCAGGGTTTCTTCGTTGAAATTGGTTTCTTTGAAATTCATGGCCTTTAAGAGTGTTTGAGTTCTTTGTTTGCCTCATCAAAAAACATGCCGCGCAGGTTTTTGAGGGCGTTGTGCAGTATCACCCCGACGTTCGATTCGCTCAGGGATGTTATCTGCGCCATTTCGGCGTATGAAAATCCGCCCTGGAATTTCAGGCGGACAATTTCGCGCTCGCGCTCGGCGAGGCGCTTTGTGATGTGTTCGAGCCGCGCGAGGCCGTCGCCGAGCTCCGCAAGCTTCCGCGGGCCGGGCTCGTTCGATGCTCCTTCAAGAACGCGCGCGGGGCCTTCTTCAAACGCGACGTGCTTTTTGTTCCTGCGCAGCTCGTCAAAAACCTTGTTCCTGCACACCCTGAAAAGCCAAGCCTTGGGGTGCTCTATCTTCGACTTCTTTGACTCGTTGAGGAATTTCAGGAAGCTCTCCTGCACGGCGTCGCGCGCGGAGGCCTCGTCCTTCGCAAGGCTGCGCGCGTACCTGAAAAGCGGCGCGTAGCAGAGCCGCACAAGCTCCTCCACCGCGACCTCTTCCGTATGTTTGTCTTTCGCATTCTCCGGCATGGCAAATCTCCTTCTGCTGTTTGACTTTTTGGGAGCGCAATTGCAACTCCTTATATGTGTCAGACTGTCTAAAGCAGATTTCCTTAATAACTTTTTTTGCGAATGCTTTTGGCTCGGAAGTTCGTTGCTTCAAAAAACCCGCACTAGTCATGTGCTATTTGTGCACCCCTACTGCAGGTTTTTTTCTCGCCTGCTTTTCCATCCAAACCGTAACCGCAAAATAGGAAAGATGCGTTTTTTCTGATGCCGCTAAAGCGGTGAGTCGCAAGACGCGCTTAGTCAGCGCGTGCATATGAATAAAAAATCAAACGGACTTTCGTTTGCATTTAAACAGTAAATGGGGGTAGTCATTGCGAAGCAATACGAAGGGGGCGAAAGCCCCCTAGGTAAATGGCACCTTGGTGCCCAATGCGAAGGGGGAGAAAAGCCCCTAGGCAAGTGGTGCCTTGGCACCTATTGCGCGCGTTTTATTGCGACGCCGCGGAAGATTGTCTGGCTGACGGGGGTTTCGAATGTGATGGGGTTGCCCCAGGAATCGTAAGTGGTGGCGCCGGCGGTGGTGAAGGTGTTTGTGGAGGTTGTCATGATCACGGCGTCGGCCCCGATTTCCGCCGCCTTTTCGCGGAACTTCTGGTACACGCCCGTGGTTTCGGAGCCTACGGAGCCCGCGTTGTAGGAGAGCGTTCCCATTTCCACATACTTGTACGCCGGCTTCTGCGTTATGAACATTTCCACATCCGCAGGGTTTTTCGGCGCGCCTGTGGTTCCTCCTACATTGCCCATGCCTTCAAACGTCACGGGGTTCGCGCAGCCAAAGGCGAGCAGGGCGAAGGCGGCCGCGCCCGCGAAGTTCAGAATATATTTAAAAAAACGCTCGGTGGTTTTAATGCTTTCCATAATAATGTATGAAATGTTCTATACTAGAAGATTAGAGGGGATTCAAAAATACCGAAGACGTTAAAAAACTTCGTCTTTATA
>JAVBSZ010000099.1:0-4495 GCA_031556415.1 Opitutales bacterium
GAATCGCGCGCTTTGACGAGGCGCACGAAGGCGATTTGCGCTTTCAAATCCCCGCCGCCCGTTGATATCGCCCCGAGGTTGGCGAGCAGGATATTCTCGCTGCGCGTGAGGATGCGCGGCGTTTTGGCGTCCTGCGCAAAGCCGCAAAGCGCGACGGTCAGAATCAGAATTGATGCGATTGATTTTTTCATAATTATTCAGCCTCCCAAATTATAAATGTAACCGAATATGCGGAAAAAAGGGCGCAAAAAGATAGCAGTGCTATCCTTTTGGAAGAAAATAAAGGTAATTCTTTTCATACGGCAAAAGTTTATAAAAGCGTAGCAGAAAAACTCTTAAAGCAGATAGAAGCCCCGCATGAAAATTCCCCCATCGGCAAGTTGGTAGTGGAATACGCCGCAAAAAAGAAGCTCACGAACGAGGGCATGACGGCGCTTTTGACCACGCCAAAGGCCAGCGGGGAGCTCATCGCGTACATTATCCGCGGCTACAGCAGCCTTCGCAGCCTTATCACGGCGCTCAACGAGGCCAACAGGGACGCCCTGGCGGAAGAGGAGCCGGCCGCGCCCGAAGAGCCGGAGGCGGAGGACGAGGACGGTGAGGAAAATTCCGAAGGCAAAAGCGGCGAGCAACTCACGTTCATAGACGAGCTCTTTGACCACGTGAAGGCCATGCGCCGCATACGCAGGATGCAGAACTTTACCGAGATGCCGAAAGACAAGCTTAAGGCCTTTGGCGAGCAGCTGATGCGCGAAGCCAAAGAAATTCTCCTCATCGCCAAAAACAAGAAGGACTAGCCGTGTACCAGCTCGCCAAGACAACAGCCGCCCTCGCCGAACGCGCCTTTGTTATACCGCTAAGCGACCAGCACGAATTCATAGCTCTGCCCCTCAAGGAGCGCCTGCGAATACGCCGGATGCTTGACGCCTTTGACGCCATATCGAAATCAAAAAGCAGGGTTGCGGCGTGCAAGGCAGTGGCGACGATAGTGCACGTTCGCGGCTTCTCATGGAAGAGCCTTTACCGCAAGTACTGCGAATACATGGAACTCTACGACTGGCGGGTGTGCGTGCGCAAATACAAGGGCCGATTCAAGCCGAAGCCGGAGGAATTCCGCAAATTCATAGGTCGGCTGGTTTCGGAATGCCAGGGGCGCACGGACATCGGCGAAGCCGTCCGCGACAGATTCATCCACGACTTCTGGTTCGCCGGAAAGGAAGTCCCGGGCTACGGCACATTCTCTGACTTTTGGGCAGACACGCAATGCGGCAAACCTTACCCGCGCGAGCTGCGAGACGAGCCGCCGTTCACGCCGACGGGATGGTCGCGCAGCAGGATCACCGACCTCATCAGGGAAGTCAGCGCGCGCAATTCCGCGCTGCGCGCCATAACGGCACACGGCTTCCACGCCGGGCACGACCATTGGACACACATGCTGCGCGACAAGTCAAAGCTGCGCCCGCTGCAGCTCGTCACCGCCGACGACGTGGAGCTCGATATCCAATGCCTTTTCAAAATCAAAAACGCATACCAGGTATGCACGGCGCAGGCCGTCGTCGCGCTGGACGTCGCCACGGGAATGATTATCGGCTACGGCGTGCGGCCCATCTACAAGACGGACGAAGGCGAGCGCAGGATGCTCACGCGCGCCGATGTCAACGCGGTGCTGCTCAACATGCTCCAGGAATACGGACTGCCCGCAAACTACCAGATGCACCTGCTTCTGGAAAACGCCGCCGCCACGCTCTGCAAGGAGGACAGGGACCTTTTGGAAACGATGATGCCCGGTTGCTTCGTGATAGAGAACACGCGCATGGCGGAGCGCAAGCTGCTCTCAAAGGGCTTTGTCGAAAAACGCGGCATGCCCTACCAGAAGGGCTGGATTGAGTCGGCCTTCCGCCCGCTGCACACGCGCCTTGCGTACCTGCCCGGCGTCACCGCGCCGCGCTTCGATTTCCGCCGCGACGACCACGCCGCCAAAGTCAAATACACCCTCGCCGTAGTCAACGACGCCCTCAAACAAGGCGTGAACGTGGAAGACTTGCGCCTACCCGTCCTCACCATAGACGAATTTTATCCGATATTCGAGCACCTCGTAAAAATGTACAACGCCCGGACGCGGCACAACCTGCAGGGCTTTGACTACGTCTATGAAACCATGCTCGAGGACTGCAGCTTTGCGCGCCGCGAAGACTGCGCAAACTGGCCGGCCGAAATGCTTGCCGGGCGCGAGTTCAAACGCCGCCTTGAAAGCCCGCTGGAGCGCTTTGCCAAGCTCGCCGCGCGCGAGGACATCAGAAAGGTCGCAATGCCGGTGCTTTATCCGCTGATGCAGAAAAAGCACACCGTGACCGTCCGCAACTGCCGCCTGATTGTGCAGGACGAGGAGTTCTCACAGGACAAGCTTTACTACCACAGCCCGCGCATAGAGCAGCTGCACGGCCAGGAAGTGATCGCGGCCTTCACCCCCGACTATGAAACGGCCTGGCTCTTCAGGAAGGACGAAGGCTTCATCTGCGCCGTGCCGAGGCAGGGCCGCACGGACATCACGACCCAGACGGAAATTCTCAAGCGCAGCGGCGAAGTCCACCGCGAGCGCATGAGGGTTGCATCGCAGGCCGCGGAACTGCTCGAGGACCGCAACAACTATTACGCCGAAATGCGCACGCATAACGAGGCCATCCTCGCCGGCAACGCCGCAATCGGCGGCGCAATGCTGGAAACCGAAGCGAAGGTTAAGCGCAACGCGAAGACGCGCCAGAAGGCGCTGGAAAACTTCACGTCGGAGAATATCCGCGAAGAAACACCCGCGCCCGTCATCATAGACGGCGGCGACGACTTCGACCCCTCCGACTTCGGCGGAAACCTTTTATACCCCCGAAAAGGGGGCTGTTTCGCCGGAGGATTGCTCAAACCTAAAAGACCGGGCCCCACGTAATATAAACCCCTATATTTAGAAGGGTTTGGAGGGTTCTGGAAGCTTTTGGAGGGTTTCCCAAACCTAATGCTTAGAAACACTATGCATCAAAAATCATTGCATCAAAAGAATGGATGATCCGATTAACGCAATTTGCGAAAATCAGATTACAGGTCCTTCAAATAGGATAATCCAAGCGCTGCGGCAGTGTGATTCAAAACGTGTTAATCCAGAAAATTCATCAGGCGCGTTCAAACGTGTCCGCGTCTATTATGCCCCGCGCGCGCATCTGCTCAAGGCTTTCCTGCATTGTGAACATCCCCTCTCGCTTGCCCGTCTGCATGGCGCTTGTCAGCTGGTGAAGCCTGTTCTCCCTGATGCAGTTTTTCACGGCGGTGTTCGGCAGCAGAAGCTCGAAGCCCGCCACAAGCCCGCCGCCCCTGCGCGGCAGCAGTATCTGCGCGAGTATGCCGATTATGGATTCCGAAACCATGGAGCGTATCTGCTCCTGCTCGCCTGCGGGGAACTGCGCAATCAGCCTGTCTATCGTCGATATGGCGCTGCGCGTATGCAGCGTTGCAAATACCAGGTGGCCGGTTTCGGCGAGCTCGAGGGCCGTGCGCGTCGTTTCAAGGTCGCGCATTTCTCCGAGGACGACCACGTCGGGGTTCTCGCGCACCGCGCTGCGTATGGCGTCGTAAAATTCGGGAACGTGCACGCCCACTTCGCGCTGCGAAATCAGGGCCTTTTTGTTTTCAAAGACGTGCTCAATCGGGTCTTCAATCGTGATTACGTGGGCGCTTCGCGTCTCGTTGATGACGTCTATCATGGCGGCGAGGGAGGTGGTCTTGCCCATGCCGTTTGCGCCCGTGATTATGAATATGCCGCGCTTGGCCGCGCAGATGTCGAGCACGGGGAAGGGCAGGCCTATCTGCGAAACGCCCAGCCTCTTGTTGGGAATCACCCTGAGCGCCACGTTCCAGCCGTTGACGGCCCTGTATATGTTGGCGCGGAACCTGGAGAGCTTGAAGCCGAAAGCGCAGTCCGCAGAGAGCCGCTCCCCGAGAGACTTTTCGTGCAGCCCGCGCTCCGGACAAAATGAGAGTATGCGCTCTATCACCTGCGGCATGTTTAGGGGCTGAAAGCTCTCAAGCTTTTTCAGCGCGCTTTCAACCCTTATGCGCGGGAGTTCTCCCTCCGCTATGTGTATGTCCGTGGCGTTCCGCTCAAACGCGTGCACCAGGAGGTTTTCGAAGTCTGCGTATTCCGGATGGTGGGTGTCGTCTGTCATGGCCTGTCAAGTCTTCGGTTATTTTTTCAAAACTATTTCGCCCAAATCGGTCTGCGCGCCGTCGGGCCGCTCAAGGATGACGCTGAATTTCACATCGGCGTCCTGCGGGAGGGGATAGACGGACACCTCGAAGGGGAACTTCTCGCAGGTGATGGTCTGTTTGGAAGGCGAGGTCATCTTCACGGTCGGCCAGGAGACGATCCCGGCCGTCGCCGGACAGATCGTGATCGTGCCGCCGGATACTCCCCACAAGTTCATCAACGCCGGGACCGGGCGCGCACGCCACA
>JAVBSZ010000085.1:0-4364 GCA_031556415.1 Opitutales bacterium
GGTGGCGGTCCACGCGGTGTCGCTGTTGCTGCGCTCGTACGCGAAGCAGAGCAAGAGCGAAAGGGAGAAGATGGGAACCGCCGCGTAAAGGCCGTCGTGCACCAGCGCAAAGAGCAGCGCCGTTATCAGCGCCGAAAGCACCGCGCCAAGCTTTGATTTGAAAATCCTGTACAATATCCCCCTGAAGAAAATCTCCTCATAGACGGGCGCCAGCACCGCTATGCATACGAAGGCCGCAAGGGTCTGCCATACCCCATTAACATTGGAAAAAATCTCGACTGACTCCTGCAAATCTATCTTTCTCCCCGTAAAATGTTCCAGCGCGAATTTCCAGCCGACAGCTATGATAAAGATGATGGGCACAAACAAAAAATAATACGCACCTATGCCGGCCGCCTTCAGCTTTGAGGAGTACGACTCGCTGAAAAATATCTCCGCCGAAGCCATCTTCACAAAGGCGAAGAGCGCGACGATGTAGGCCGCCTGCGTGGCCATGGCGCATACGAAGTACATGTCGGAGTCGGCCTCGATTACGGGCCTCAAGAAGCGCGCGGTCTCAATGGCGGCGAGCAGCGCGGCCACAATCCAGAACACGAGGAGCGTCAGGTCCCGCGCTCCGAGGGAGAGCGCGGATATGCCGCTCGCGTTCAGGGAAAACCTGCGCGCTTCAACGCAGAGCAGAAGGAAGCTGAAAAAGGCCATGCCTCCGGCCATGGCATAGTCAAACGCGGTAAGCTCGTCCATAACGCAAAAAGGACTTCCGCACTAGAACGGGTAGACCCGCTCCCCGTCCACGAATGTCATCTTTACGCGCGCCGCAAGCTCCTTGCCGAACCACGGCGAATTCTTTGAGCGCGAGTAGGTTTTGTCGTACGTGAATTTTTCGTTCTCGTCTATAAGCACGAAGTCCGCAGCGGCCCCGAGCGCGAGCGTTCCGCTTCCCAAGCCCAGCAGCCTTGCAGGCTTAACGGTCAGAAGCTCTATGAGCCTGTTTAAAGTTATGTGCCCGCCCCTCACAAGCACTTCATGGCAGACGGGAAACGCCGTTTCAAAGCCCGTGATGCCGAAGGGCGCGTAGTCAAACTCCTTGTCCTTGTCGGTCTCGGAATGCGGGGCGTGGTCGGTGGCGATGATGTCTATCGTGCCGTCCTTCACGGCTGAAATGAGCGCGAGCCTGTCGTCTTCCGAACCCAGCGGCGGGTTCATTTTGAAGTTCGGGTCAAAGTCCTTTATGCAGGAGTCATTCAGGGCGAGATGGTGCGGGGTGGCCTCGACGCTGATTTTTATGCCGCGACGCTTGGCGTCCTTGATGAGCTCAAGCGAAAACGCGCTGGAAATGTGCTGCAGGTGGACGCGCGCGCCCGTGTATTTTGAAAGTATTATGTTTCTTGAAACGATGATGTCTTCGGCGGCGGAAGGCCAGCCCTTGAGGCCTGTCATCAGGGAATAGTCCCCCTCGTGCACCTGCCCCTTTGCGGATAGCGACATGTCCTGGCAATGGTCCATTACCAGCAGTCCGAACATATTGCAGTATTCCAGCGCCCTTTTCATCAGCTCGTTGTTCTGCACGCAGCCGCCGTCGTCGGTTATGGCTATTACGCCCGCGTTCTTAAGGCTGCCTATGGGTGCCAACGCCTTGCCTTCGCGCCCCACGGTTATGCAGCCGGTCGGATACACGCGCACGCGCGCGCTTTTTGAAATCATCTCGTTGATGAGTTTGACGCTCGCGGCGCTGTCGGCCTCCGGCGCGGTGTTGGGCATTGCCACAACCCCCGTGAAGCCGCCCGCGGCGGCAGCCATTGTGCCTGTTTCAATGCTTTCCTTGCGCGACTGTCCGGGCTCGCGCAGATGCGCATGGGCGTCAACAAAACCAGGTGAAAGTATCAGGCCCTTTGCGTCTATAATTTCAGCGTATCCGGAAAATTTTTCCACGAAGACCCCGCCACTTACATAGACGTCTTTCACCTCGTCCGTACCCGAAGCAGGGTCTATCACGCGCGCGTTTTTAACGATAATGTTTTTCAAGTTTTTCATCGCCCTATTTTTTGGATTTTGAAACCGCGCCCATGCAGAGGTTCATCACCGCCATCCTGATTGCCACGCCGTTGGTGACCTGCTGGAGTATCACCGAGCGCGGGGAGTCCGCCAGGTAGCTGTCTATCTCAACGTCCCTGTTGACGGGCCCCGGGTGCATGATGAGCGCGTCCTTTTTCAGCCATTCCTCGCGGAAGCTGTTGAGGCCGAAGACGCTGGCGTATTCGGAAATGGACGGAAAGTAGGCCATGTCCTGGCGCTCGTGCTGTATGCGCAGGAGTATGACGGCGTCTGCATCCTTCACGGCCTCCCTGAGGTCATAACACACGCTCACGCCCATCTTTTCAAAAGACTTTGGCACGAGCGTGGCGGGGCCCGAAAGCGTGATTTCAACCCCGAGCTTTTTAAGCACGTTGATGTCTGAACGCGCAACGCGGCTGAAGAGGATGTCGCCAAGTATGGTGATTTTTTTGCCGCGAAGGTCTTTGCCGAGCTTTTCTCGCAGCGTGAAGGCGTCAAGCAGGCCCTGCGTGGGGTGCGCGTGCGCTCCGTCTCCGGCGTTTATGACGGGTATTGAAAGGCGCTCCGCCAGATACTTTGCCGCCCCTGCGGCGCTGTGGCGCACTATTATCATGTCGGCCATCAGGGCCTCGATATTCTGCGCGGTGTCTTTGAGCGTTTCGCCCTTCACGAGGGAGGACGCGCTGGAAGTTATGGTGATGACGTTGGCGCCGAGCCTGTGGGCGGCCATTTCAAAGGCCGTGCGCGTGCGCGTGCTCGGCTCAAGAAAGAGGTTGACTATGGTCTTCCCCTGCAGGTAGGCCAGCTTGCACTCGCCCCCGCATATCAGCTCCTTGTAAAGTTCCGCGAGGGAAAAAATGTCCTCGAGCTCTTTGAGCTCAAGCCCCTGAAGGTCTGTAAGGTCTTTTTTTGACCACGTGATGCTTTTTAAAAACTCCTTGGAAATCATGGCAATTTTTCAACCACAGTATTTCCATGCGGGGATTTGTCAACGCGCTTTGAGACTTTTTTACAGTATGCGGTTTAATCACACGTCCGCCCAGGCGTTCACTATTTCCGCAATGAACATCTTGTGCAGGTTCCCCTTTGCCCCGTACCACTTGGGGAATAGGGATTTGTCTATAAAGGCGTCCTCCCTTAAAAAGTCCGCGTACATCTTCCTGCATTCCAAAGTGAGCCTCGCCTGTCTGAAAAATACGGGGCTTCCCAGCTTTGTGAATTCCGCCTCCAGCCCGGTCTCCTTGACCTTGTCGGCATCGCGGCCGGATTTCGTCCCACAGATTCTGTGAGCAGCCTTGAATTCATCTTTCAGAATGGAGGCCGTGAAAAATTCGGACTTCTCCATGAATTCGAAGGTGTAGCGCTCCGGCCTCACCACGCAGAAGAGGGCGGGCTTGTTCCAGATGTACCCTACTCCGCCCCAGTTCGCCGTCATCATGTTGAATGACGCGCCGTTCCCTGCCGCGAGGAGCATGAAGTCAAAGGCGATGTCCTTTATGAAGTTGCCGTTGAGCGCCGTTATGTCTATAGGCTTTTGCATGCTATTTGTTCACCTGCTTGAAGCCGTCCAAAGTTTCCTGGGCGATTTTGCGGAGGAATTCGGCGTCCTTTTCGTCAATAGTGTCGGGCGCGAAGGTGATTTCGCTCGTCGGCTTTTCGAAGAAGAATGCGAACCACACGCAGGCCTGTAGGTATGCGCCCCTGTCGTTTAGGTGTATGGTGTCCTTGTTGATTTTGTATTCGCCGCTTTTGTCCTTCTTCCAGGAGATTACACCGACGAGCGCGCCCGTCTGATCCGGCAAATCGGGGTACTTGAGCGTTTTGAAAATGTCGGGGTCGTACATCTTGAATTTGACGGGCTCCTGATTGCGCGCGTTCTGGACGGCGAGGCCCATGGGTATCTGGCGCAGGTTCAGCTTTTTTGCCGCCGCTGCGTACGCCTTTTCGAGACGCTCGAACATTCCGGTCTGGTCAAAGCCCCAGGCGCCGCCCTCCAGTATGCGTTTGTCGTCAATTCTGTAAGACCATGTCTGCTGTATGACTACCTCCGCATGGCGCGCGTGTTTCTTCACATATTTCACGATGTTTTCGGCGTAGGGGAAATAGGTGCTTTCATCCCAGCTTTTGGGGCTGGCCTGCTGTATCGTCACAAAGTCCCACTTCTGGCGCGAGAGGATGTCGCGCATGGTGGCCTTTTTGCTGTGGTAGTTCTTCACGCTCTTGTCGGCCTCCTCTTCCGATATGTAGCGCCAGTGGCGTTCAAGCTCGCAGCCGCCGTGGTTGGCCCTCTCCATAACCAGCGTGCAGTC
>JAVBSZ010000106.1:0-3905 GCA_031556415.1 Opitutales bacterium
GTGATGTCCGGGCCCTTGTAGGGGTACTCGGGGTCGTGCTGCATGTCGGTGAAGTCCTTCACATAGTAGCCCAGGAAGTTGGAATACCTGCCTATTATGGAATGGCGCGAGTATTTGAAGATGACGTCGCGCTTGGTGTACTGCGCAACTTTGAGCATCTCCGCGGACCATGACGGCATCATGATGTTGTTGGAGTTGGTCTGCGATATCAGCGTGGAATACTGCTCTATGCCGGAGCCTATGCGCGAGACCTTCATGCCGTCCACCTTCTTTTCCGGCACTATGAACTTGTTGACGAGCTGCTCCTTGGTGTACTTGCCGCTTTTGATGAGCTCCTCCTTTTTGGCGTCGTTGGCGTCCGCACCCATACGCCAGCGCTCGAAGTCAAGAAACCACCTGTGGCCGAAGCCGTCGACGAGGTTGTCCTTGTGGATGGTCACTTCGCCCTTGGGCGGCGTGGGGTGCGCCCAGAGGCTTGAGAGCGTGTGGAAGGCGCCCTCCTCGGCGTAGTCGAGGTACTTTTTGTCGTTCGTATTCTCATACAAATCCACCAGATACCACCAGTTGGGGTACATGCTGACGTTGATGAAGTTCACCATGTTCGGCTCCGCGTGCGACGAATTTCCGAAGCTGCCCTTGAACCAGTTTTCAACCTTGCCCTTGGCCTTTTCGAGGAAGTCGGGGTTTTTGTCGGCAAGGTAGAGGCCGAGCCACACGGTCCATTCGTGGTTTGGGCCGCAGTGCAGCCTGTCGCCCGCGTTGTAGTAAAAATCCTTCACCCACGGATTGCCGCCGCCGAGCAGGCTGTTGAGAGACGCGTAATAATCCGCGCTCCACATTGAGTTTGGAAAGCCCATAATCGCGCCGTGGGCGCCCATGTTGTTTTCGGGGTTGTGGACGTTTGTGAAATGCGGGCCCTTCCTGCTGAGCGTGTACTCTATCACGGGGAGCGCGTAGGTCTTGTAGTATTCCTCGTCGTCCGTAAGCAGCGCCACTTCAAGTTCCGAAAGCGGGGAGGCGGTAGTCACGCTGTGCGGAGCCTCGATATTGTAGCGGCCTTTGAGGCGTTCGTTCCAGCCGCTGGCCTTGCCGTTTTTCAGGTATTCGGCGATGTTCGCGGCGGCGTCGGAAAAAGACGCGTCATAAGCCTCGCGCAGGCGGGAGCCGTCGAAGATTTTTTCGTTGGCGAGCTCCAGCGCGTCCTTCCAGCTTCCCGACATGCTGACGATGTAGAATGACGCCTTGAGGGTTTCTTCCGCCTCCTTTTTTGAGCCCACGCCGCCGAGTATGGGCTGGAATATGGCGGGCTGCACCTCGTTCTTGGGGTTGGCTATTGAAAAGCCGTAACGCGAGACGTCCGGCGCAGTCCATTCGTCATACGGCAGATACTCGGGGTTTGCGGCCACGAAGTTGGTGAAGTCATGCCCGTCCGTCTCCCAGTTGACCATTGAAAGCGGTTGGGAGGCGAAGCGAAGGCCCACCATCTTCGGCGCCGCCATGAAGCGTTCGAGCTGGTATATGGGGGGAAGCTCAACCGCCTTTACGTCCTTTTTGGGGACGGGGTTGAACGCCACAAATGAGAAGGAGTAGAAGCCCGGGTTCTTCGCCTTGTACTCCAAATCGAGTCGTTGAATCAGGCCTTCGAGGGTCAGCGTACCCGTCACGCCGCCCGGATATTCTATCTTCAAAGTCTTGTCGTCCGCCCTTTCAACCTTGCTTGGGCGCAGGATGACGGTCTGGCCTATCGCATAGGGGTTCGTTGCCATGGATGACGAGAACGTGTGCATGTCCCCGCCCACCTCCACGCGCGCCTCCGCATAGAGCTTTGACCACGATACAAAGTACTTCTTGTCTTCATAAGCCGGCTCCTCCGCGTATGAGAGGAAGAGCGCCTCCTTTTCGAACGAGGGGAGAGCCTGCCATTTGCCGTCTTTTTTGATTTCAACGGAGCGCTCGAAGAAGACCTGGTTTTTACCGTCGCGCCGTTCGGAAAATATGACGCGCATGGAGTCATTCTGTATGCCGACTTTCCTGCCGCCCTTCACGGCCTTCAGCGCGTCTATCTTCGGAAAGCCGTATTCGTACTCTATGTCCACCTCGGCTGGGGCGCGGTATATTTTCGCGCGGGCCGAGGGCGACATGGCGGAGGCGTTGGGGTTGAAATTTTCATCCTGCGTGAAGATGACGGCGTCGCTTCGCCCGTAGGCGGTGGCGCTTGCGAGCTTGACTATGTTCATGCCCTTGGCCAGCTCGCAGCTTCCGAGCTTCTCCCAGTAGAGGCCCTCGCGGCCGTGCTTGCCGCCTTTTTCCTGAAGCGCCTTTCCGTTGACGCTCACCGTGATGAGGCGCGTGCCCGGGCTCTGCTTGGCGTAGTCAACCGCGCAGGACCACACGTAATACTTGCCGCCCTCCGCCTCAAAGACCGTTGTGGGCGTGCCCTTGTTTAACTCTGCGGCTATGAGCTTGTAGCCGTAGGGCTGCCCGCTCATCGCCGCGCCCATGGGCGCCCAGTCTGCAGGGAAGAGGAACTCCTCGCTTTCCAGCAGGAAAGTCTCCGCCGCCGCGGACATGTTGAACGCAAGGCACGCCGCAAAAAGCGCCGCGCATGTTTTTGTATAATTCAATTTCATCTCTTTTTTGATAAATTTATGCCGTCCAATCCGTTCGGGGGACGCTAAAAATCCCCCGTATAAATGGGTTTTCCGATTATCCGAAAATTAAAATTTGCATTCAAGCTAAAACTGCATAGCCTCGACGTATGGAAAAAGAAAACCGCCTGATTGGCGCTTCATGTAAAAACGCTGAACTTATCGGTTTCACCGCCGCTCCGGATTTGGAAAGCGCACGGAAAATTTCGGAAATTCTCGTCAAAGAGAGACTGGCTGCCTGCGCGCAGGTTGGCGGGCAAATTGAATCCTTTTACGAATGGAACGGGGAGTTCTGCAGAACGGCGGAAATTCCCATCACCTTCAAGCTTCTCTCGTCGGATGAAGCCGCGCTTTTTGAGAGGCTGAAAACGCTCCACCCCTATGAATGCCCCGAATGGGTGAGCCTGCGCGCAGAAAATATCTCCTCCGCGTACGCAAAATGGATGCGCGGAAAATAGTTTAGGCTTGCTTTCAGTCCCCCAATCAAATGTTTCTGTAAGAACAAAAGACGCGCATGGACTACAACATAATCTGCATGAAGTGGGGAAGCAAGTACGGCCCCGAATACGTCAACAGGCTCCGCGCCATGGCCGAGCGCAACCTCACCCTTCCCCACAAATTCGTCTGCTTTACCGATGACGCTACGGGCGTGGACCCGCGTGTCGAGATACGCCCGCTTCCCCAGATGTCCGTGCCCGGCGGCGCGGAACGCTGCTGGCGCAAGCTCTCCACGCTCATGCCCGGCCTTGGAGGCCTCAAGGGGCGCTGCATATTTTTGGATTTGGACATCGTCATAGTCTCCAACATCGACGAGTTTTTCACGGTGGACGGCGATTTTCTGGTGATAAAGGAATGGAACAAAAGGCGCACTCACGGCCTTGGGAACTCCAGCGTCTACCGCTTTGAGGTCGGCGCGCACGCAGACATTCTGGAATATTTTGCGGAGAATTCCGCGGAGGTCGTCAAAAACCACCGGCACGAGCAGTCGTTTCTGACATCCATGCTGCAGAAGCAGGGGAAGCTTGCTTATTGGCCCGCAGGCTGGTGCGCGAGCTTCAAATACGGCTGCATGCGCCCCTTCCCGCAAAGCCTCTTTGAGGAGGCGCGCATTCCGGACAGCGCAAAGATAATCATCTTCCACGGCTACCCCACGCCGGATGACGCCATAGCGGGAAAAATACGCGGCTGCAAAAAGCTCTTCCGCTTCCTGCGTCCCACCACTTGGATTAAGGATTACTGGAAGGACTAGGCGTCCAA
>JAVBSZ010000175.1:0-6013 GCA_031556415.1 Opitutales bacterium
GTGGACATGGCCACGGGCAAGGCAAAATACACCTCGCAGTTCGACAACCTCTACGACCGCGGCAACTACCGCGGCATAATGGAGGACTCCTCCGAATACGCCTTCGCGCTTTCAAAAGACGCAGAGCGCGCAAAGAAGCTCAAGGAGGTCGTTTCAAAGATTTCGCAGGTGGACATGCTCATGGCGCAGGCCGACGAGTTCGTCGCCCAGAACAGCCCCTACATGGCCTGGGAAATGCTCGAGAACGCAAAAAAAGTCGAGCCTAACGACCCTGTCCTCTCGCGTGCAATCGCCTCCCTCGCCCCGCAGGTTTCGGACTACGTGAAGATTTTGAGCAACGCCAAGAACTCCGAGGCCAAGGGCGAATACGCCCACGCCCTCAACTGCTACCTCGCCGCGCAGAAAATTCTGCCCTCGTCTCAGGTGTGCAGGCTGGGGATAGAGCGAACCTCAAAAAAATACCTCCCCTAGTTTTGGCTGTCGTCTTCCGCGCTCTTTACATTTGATATGAGGCCCGAGCAGGTTGCGTTGTATAGGCGAGCCCTCAATCTCTCAAAAAAGAGTTTTGCCGAAAAGGTTTTCCTATTCCTGATAAGGTTGATTCCGGACGCCGAGCTGCGCAGAAGGCTGCGCTTCAAAATGCGCGCCAGAATTTCCGAGCGCGCGTTGGAACAAATCAGACCTTTCCTGAAAAACGTTTAATCTGGGCGCATCTTACGCGGAGTTGAGTAAATAAAAAAGCCCCGCGCTTTTTTTGCAGGGCTTTGGAAAAGACATATTCTTCCGTCTATTTTTCGGACTTCATTGAGAATTCCGGCACGGGGATGTCTCCGGAAATGTTTCCGGATTTCTTTTCCCCGGCGGAGTCTTTCGCGCCTTCGGCCGAAGCGGCGGCGGGAGTTTTTGACTCTTCCGGAAAGGTTATGATTTTGCCGTGCTCTATTATCTCATTGAGCTGCCTGCCGTCTATAGTCTCGTACTTTAGGAGCGCCTCGGCGATGTTGTCCAGCACGCCGCGCTTTTCGGAGATTATCTTCCGCGCGCGCTCAAGCTGGCCCTCGACGATTTTGTTTATCTCCTCGTCTATCCTGCGCGAGGTTTCCTCGCTGACCTGCTGCTGGCGGGCTATCTCTTTGCCGAGGAAGATGTGGTCCTGCGTGCTCTCAAAGGAGATGGGGCCCAGCGGGCTCATGCCCCAGTCGCAAACCATTTTGCGCGCGAGGGCGGATACCATCTTGATGTCCGCGCTGGCGCCCGTGGTGATGTCCTCAAAGACTATCTCCTCCGCCACGCGGCCGCCGAGGGTTGCGCATATCCTGTTGAGCAGGTTGCTCTTTTTTTCAGAGAAAGTGTCCTTCTGCGGCGCGAACATCGTTGAGCCGAGGCTCTGCCCGCGCGGGATGATGGTGACCTTGTGCACGGGCATGTCGCCGTTGTCAATCAGCGCCTGTATGAGCGCGTGGCCGCCTTCGTGGTACGCGGTCAGGCGCTTGTCGGCAACGTCCATGACCTTCTTGCGCTCGCGCCCGTAGAAGACCTTGTCGCGCGCCTCGTCGATGTCGGACATGTTGACAATCTTCTTGTCCTTGCGCGCGGCTGTGATTGCGCCCTCGTTGAGGAGGTTCGCCAAATCCGCGCCGGAGCAGCCGGGCGTCAGGCGCGCTATTTCCTTAAAGTCCACGTCGTCCGCCATCTTCATTTTGCGCGCGTGCACCTTCAAAATTGCCTCGCGCCCGACGATGTCGGGAAGGTCTATCATCACCTGCCTGTCAAACCTGCCCGGGCGCAGAAGCGCGCTGTCGAGCACGTCGGGGCGGTTCGTTGCGGCAATAACTATGATGCCGTCGCGCCCCTCAAAGCCGTCCATTTCCACGAGCAGGGAGTTGAGCGTCTGCTCGCGCTCGTCGTTTCCTCCGCCGAGGCCCGCGCCGCGCTGGCGTCCCACCGCGTCTATCTCGTCTATGAAAATCAGGCAGGGCGAATTTTTCTTGGCCTGGTCAAACATGTCGCGCACGCGCGAGGCGCCCACGCCGACGAAAAGCTCCACGAAGTCCGACCCGCTGATGGAGTAGAAGGGCACGTCGGCCTCTCCCGCAATGGCGCGCGAGATGAGGGTTTTGCCAGTTCCGGGAGGGCCAACCATCAAAAGGCCCTTGGGAATCTTCGCGCCTATCTCGTTGAAGCGCGACGGGTCTTTGAGAAACTCGACGATTTCCGCGACCTCCTCTTTTGATTCGTCGCAACCGGCGACGTCGTCAAAGGTGGTTCTGTCCTTGTTGGGAGTGAGCAGGCGCGCCTTGCTCTTGCCGTAGCTGAAGGAGTTTTTTCCCGCCATGCGCATGGGGCGCATGATGAAAAAGTACGCCGCGCCTATGAGAAGCGCGATGGGAAGTATTGCTATGAGCAGCTCCGTCCACGCGGTTTTTGCGGGGGCCTCCCTGATTTTCCAGGTGGCCTTTTCGTTGGTGAGCTTGTTGTAAATGTCATCCGTTATCCTGCCGCTGAAGGCGAAGGGCACGGTGCGCGCGTTCACCTCGCTCTCGTCCGAGCCGGCGGAATAGGACGGGTTTTTGATTTTGCCCGAAACCGTGTACCAGTCTTTCCCGCCTTCGGGGGAATTCTGTATGGTCAGCTCCATCAGCGTCTGGCTGTTGGCTGCGGCCACGAGCTGGCGTATGTCGAACTCCTGCGTCTTTCCCGCAGGGCTGGACGATATCGAAATGAGCAAAAGTATCAGGGTGATTATGCCCGCCCATACCAGCGGAGTCTTGAACTGCATCTTGTCCGGCGCCGGGAAGTTGGGTTTCTTAGAATTTTTATCCATAAAAATAACAAGTTGGAAAATATACGGGTCTTACGCGTTCCAGGTCAACCTTAATGCGCGCGACGGCCCTTCAAGCCTGAAAGCCGCGTTAGGCGCGCAGTGCGCGGCCCACGCTATTTTCCCCTTACCGGTTAAGACAACGGGAATGCGGCTTCGTTTCATATTTTGCACCTTTTTATCGGAAAGCATCCTTGAAACCTTACGCGGTTTTTCGGAGCCGATAGGCGCGTACGCGTCGTCCTTGAGGGTGTTTCTTGCGAAGATTTTTTGCGACGAAATATCAATGTCCAGATAGACGCATTCCTCGTGCCCGATTTTTCCGGATGAGATTTTTTTGAAAAGGCCGGCGCTAACGCCGACAATTTCAAGCTCCAATACGCCCCCGCAGGGGAGGGTGTTTTTGCCTTCTTTAAGTTCGATGAAATAGCCCTCGGTCCTCTGCGGGGTTATGAAGAGTTCGGCCCTTGCCGCATCGTAATTCACGGAATTTCCGCCGAGGCTGAATTTGACGCTTTTGCCGGAAACTACGGCGCGAACGAGTTTGTCGGCATCCGCCGCGCGTGATGGAGGGGGCAGGGCGTTTGCGCCCAGCAGACGGAAAAACGCGCGCCGCGCCAGCGCCGCGTTTGCGCGCACAAGCGGAGTAAGAGACATGCGCTTTTTTTCCGCGCCTTGCCCTTTTTCAAGCTCGGCATTGAGGACGCTTTCCAGCGCGCAGTCATCCTCCTCAAGGAGCATGCGGCTTCTGGAAGCGGGTTTCTGGAAGCCGAAGGGGGAAAGCTTTTCAAGGAGCGGGAGGACGCCGCCGCGCAGCCTGTTGCGCAGGTAGGCGTTCTGCGAATTGCTTTCGTCCTCGCGCCAGGTTTCGGACCTTTCGAGAAGCGCCTTCTGCATCTCGGCTTTGTCCAAATTCAGGAGCGGGCGCGCAAAGACCAGGCTTTCAAATTTTGACACCGGCCGCGGCGCGCAAAGGCCCGCGCTTGAGCTTCCGCGCCCGAGGCGCATGAGCATGCTCTCGGCGACGTCCCCCAGATGGTGCCCCTGCGCGATTAGAGCCAGCCCGAACTTTTCCGCGCCCTTCCTGTAAAAATCAAGCCTCAGCTTCCTCAATGACTCTTCCGAAACGTTTTTAGGCTTCGCCTCCGCGCTTGCGGAATAAAATTTTATGTCGAGCCTTTTTGCGAGGGCGCGGGAAAAACGCTCGTCGCCGTCCGCCGCGGCGCGCACCTTGTGGTTGAAGTGCAGCATCACGAAGGCGTGTTTTTTATCCGCGAAGTTTTCGACGAGGCTGTGCGCCAGGAAGACGGAATCACTCCCGCCGGAGCAGGCTATGCCGATTTTCCCGCCGCCTTCCAGCGCCGCTTCAATGGCGGAGAGCGCGGAAGACTCGTAGTTTTTTTTTCCCGCGGGCGTCATTTTTTCTGGCCGTGCTTTTTGTCCTTCAAAAAGCTTTTACAGCGCTTCTCGTAAATTTTCAAAATGCGCTCCTGAGTGAGCTCCAAAGAGGAATCCGTGGCTATTGCAACCCCGCTGCGCATGTAGAAGGGCAGGCGTTCGTCGAGCAGCTTTCTGATTTTCGCCTCGGGGTCCGGCACGTCCAAAAGCGGCCTGTTTTTGTTTGCGACGGCGCGCTTCAGAATCTCCTTGGGTTCTGAAAAAAGCACCACGCTCACGCCCTTTGATTTTATGAGCTCAGGCATGCCCTCCCGGCAGCATATGCCGCCGCCGCATGACACCACGCAGCCGGTTTCCGGATGCCCGCTTTCTATGAAATTCCTTTCGAGGCTTCTGAAATGCTCCTCGCCGTGCAGCGCGAAAATTTCAGAAATCTTCATGCCCTCGCGCTCCTCTATGCACGCGTCGGAATCAATGAAGCGCAGGCCCAGCGCGCGCGCTATCCTGCGGCCGAGCACGCTCTTGCCCGTGGCCATGAACCCGAGCAGGTACAGGTTGGGCATGTCTGAAGGCGCGTGCGTTTTCCTCGAAGGGGACATTTTTTTACTTCAAAACATTATGCGTTTTTTGGCAAGGATAACATTTGCCTCTTGGAAAATATGACGCGCCGACTGCGCGGATATTATAAAATTTTCAGGACGAAAGTTTCCAGTCAACCAGCGTTGCCTGCGGCGTCTTGCGCCTGTTCCACCTGTTCCATGCGAGGCGCACCGCGAGGTCCACGGGTTTTCCGGCGGGCGGGATGCTGTCGGCCATGCGCCACGCCACCGCGCTCAGCCATTCGCCGTTGCCCAGCGGGATTTGGAACCTGAAGTTCAGGCCGTTGCCGAAAACCTCCGGCTCCTTTTCAAGGGTGATGTTCTTGACCGCGAAGGTGGGCTCCCTGTTGCCTTCGCCGAAGGGGTGCAACATTTCAAGTTCGTCGAGCAGGTGCACGCCGATGTCTGAAGGGTCGAGCTCCATGGCGATTTTTATCTTCGGCAGAAACCAGTCCCCGCTTCCCATGCGCTTTGTGATTTCCTCGCAGAGCTTCTCGCGGAACTGCGGGAGCTTCGCCGCTTCAACCGCCACGCCCACGGCCATGGGGTGGCCGCCCCAGCTGCCCAGATAGTCCGTGCAGGAGGTAAGGCAGTCCACAAGGTCAAGCCCAGCGACGCTCCTGCCGGAGCCCTTCGTGTATCCCTTTTCGTCGATTTCTCCGAAGACTATCACCGGCTTGTGGAACTCCCGCGCGAGCTTGCCGGCGATTATCCCCACAACGCCCGGGTGCCACGAGGGATCGTGCACGATTATGCAGGGGTTGGCGTCCAGCCCGCTTTTCTTAATCTGCTCAAGCGCCTGTTCGAGGACGCCGCGCTCTATGTCCTGGCGCTCCTTGTTGATGTCGTTAAGTTCGCACGCCGCGCGGAAACAGACGCTGATGTCCTCGTTCAAAAGCATGTCGAGGGGCAGCGACGCGTCGGCAAGGCGGCCGCTCGCGTTTATGCGGGGGCCGAGCTTGAACGAGATGTCAACCGGCGTGATGTCCTCCCCAAGGGCTATCCCGCTGGCCTGTATGAGCGCCTGTATTCCCTTGCGCTTTGTTGTCTTAAGCCTCTTTATCCCGTGGCGGGCGAGTATCCTGTTCTCCTCAGTAAGCGGAACCAGGTCCGCAACGGTGCCCAGCGCCACAAGGTCAAGGTCGTCTTTAAGGTGTCTGCCGAAGCTGCGTTCGTCCTCGCGCAGGCGCAGTTC
>JAVBSZ010000150.1:0-10165 GCA_031556415.1 Opitutales bacterium
TTCGGCGCGGAACCGTGGAGCGACCAGATGAGGAAGTACATTGAGGACAATTCCTCCGTCAAGGCGTTCGACATCTACGGGCTTTCGGAAATCGCGGGGCCCGGCGTGGGCGGAGAATGCTGCGAGCAGAGCGGCATACACATTTTTGAGGACAATTTCTATCCGGAAATCGTGGACCCTAAGACGGGCGTTCCGCTTCCGGACGGCGAGGAGGGCGAGCTCGTTCTCACAACGCTCAGCAAGCGCGCCATGCCCATCCTGCGCTACCGCACGCACGACATCACCTCGATAATGGACGAATGCTGCCCCTGCGGGCGCACCATACGCCGCATACGCCGCATAGGCCGCCGCAGCGACGACATGTTCATAATCAGGGGCGTCAACGTCTTCCCCTCGCAGATAGAGGCGGCGCTGATGAAGGTGGAGGAATCCTCCCCGCACTACCGCATAATTTTGGACAGGGTGAAGGATTTGGACTCCGTCACCGTCGAAGTGGAAGTGGGTGAAAAATTCTTCAGCGACAGGCTCGGAATGCTTGACGCAATACGCAAAAAAATCCAGGCTTCCATCGTGGGCATCATCAACATCAACGTCACGGTCCGCCTCGTTGAACCGAACAGGATAGAGCGTTCGGAAGGCAAGGCCAAGCGCGTGATAGACAACAGAAAGATTTAAGCCATGGCGCAAATTCAAACATACAGGCAGATATCGGTTTTTCTCGAAAACAGCCCCGGGCATCTGCAGAAAGTCTGCGGAATCCTCGCGGAGGCGGGCGTGAGCATACAGACCATCTCCCTTGCCGAGGCGAAAGACTACGGCATGCTGCGCATGATAGTCGACGATGTCGACAAGGCTCTGGACGCCCTCAAGGCGGCCGACATCTTTGCGAAAGTCATAGAGGTTCTCGGCGTGGAAGTTCCCGACGAGGCGGGCGCGCTTTACAAAATCCTCAAGCGGACGTCCGACGCCGGCATAAACGTCGAATACATGTATGCCAACACTAAGGGTTGCAACGGAAACCCCATTATGATCATTAGATTTGAAGACCTGGAAAAAGCCAAAGAAATTTTGGAGGGTGAATTTGGCGCCTAAGTTCGTTGCTTCAAAAATTTCACACAGGTCATGCACTAATTTGTACACTCCCTGCGTGAAATTTTTTTGCGCCTGCTTATGCATCCAAATTCCCTGCCGCCAAAATGGGGAACAACCAAAGTTTTTTCTGATGCCGCTGCACGGTGAGTCAAGTGATTGAAAAATAAAGCTCCCCATTTGATCGCGCTCCTGAAACGGGCGCGTTTTTTTTGTATTATTTCGTCTTTAAATAAAAATTAGGCCTGAGCTTATCCCTTGACATCATGCGGGAAATAATGGAATATCGCCACGTATATTTTTTTTCGTATGGCAGACTTTCACGACAAATTCTCCCAGTCGGAAGTTTCTGAAAACGTTCAGGAATTGGCTGGAAAAATCCGCGCCTCGCTCAAGGGCGCGATAGGATGGATAAAGGAGCGCCAGGACGCCGACGGCATCTGGTGCGGTGCGCTGGAAACTAACTGCTGCATGGAGGCGCAATGGATACTCGCCATGCACTTCATAGGCTTTGAAGACCCCAAGACTCAGAAGGTCATCCAGTACATTTTGGACCGCCAGCGCGAGGACGGCTCCTGGGACGTGTATTACGAATCCGAACAGGGCGACATCAACACGACGCTCGAATGCTATTTCGCCCTGAGGATTTCGGGGTTTGACCCTGACGACGCGGTGATGGTCAAGGCGCGCAAATGGCTTCTTGCAAACAAGTGGACGGAGCGCATAAGGGTCTTCACAAAATACTGGCTGGCGCTTTTCGGCCTCTGGCCCTGGGCGCACACGCCCGTGCTTCCTCCGGAAATAATCTTCCTGCCCAAGTGGTGCCCGTTCAACATTTACGACTTCGCCGCGTGGGCGCGCTCCACTATGATGCCCATTGCAATCCTCACGGCGCGCAGACCCATCAAGGCCCTGCCGGACTACCTGCAGATGGACGAGCTCTTCCCCGAGGGGCGAGACAAGGTTGACTACCGCCTCCCGCGAAAAAGCAACGCGGTAATCACATGGGAAAATTTCTTCCTGAAGCTAGACCACGCTCTGCACGGCTACAACCGCATCCCCTTCAAGCCGCTGCGAGAGAGCGCAATCAAGCTCATCCTGCAGTGGATACTTGAGCACCAGGACGAGGACGGCGCCTGGGGCGGCATTCAGCCCCCGTGGATTTACGCGATAATCGTCATGCACGTTGAGGGCTTTGCGGCCGACCAGATAAACATGTCGCGCGCGATAGACGCCTTCAACCTGCACTGGCAGGTGCAGCGCGGAGAGGGCACCATGCTGCAGGCTTCCGAAAGCCCCGTGTGGGACACCTTCCTGACAATGACGGCCCTCATAGAGGCGGGCGAAACCCCGGGCTCCTCGCCCGAGCTCATCAAGGCGCTTGACTTCGTCCTCTCAAAGGAAAACCGCTATCATGGAGACTGGTCGGTGAAGGTCGGCAAACACGTCGAGCCCGGCGGCTGGGCCTTCCAGCGCGCGAACAACTATTACCCCGACATTGACGACGCGGCCATAGCCATAATCTCCCTCAAGAAAATTTTGAAGCTCATCCCGCGCGAGAGCGAACGCGCGCGCAGGGTTGACGGTGCAATCCGCCGCGCGGTCAACTGGATACTCGCCATGCAGTCCAAAAACGGAGGCTGGGCGGCGTTCGACAAAAACAACACCAAGGAGCTTGTCACAAAAATCCCCTTCTGCGATTTCGGCGAAGTGCTTGACCCGCCGAGTTCGGACGTCACTGCGCACGTGGTCGAGGCGCTCGTCACCTGCGGGTTCTCCCGCAACCATCCGGCCATTTCAAAGGCGCTGGAATTCCTTTACGCGGAGCAGGAGGACGACGGCAGCTGGTTCGGCCGCTGGGGCGTGAACTACGTCTACGGCACGGGCGGCGTGCTTCCGGCCCTCATGGCGGTCGGGGATTCCAAGGACGCCCCGCACGTCAAAAACGCGGTGGAGTGGCTGCTTTCAAAGCAGAACCATGACGGCGGCTGGGGCGAGAGCATAGCCTCCTACATGGAACCCAAATATTCCGGCACGGGCATTCCTTCAACGGCGTCGCAGACGGCGTGGGCCATGATAGGCCTTATGAGCGTTAACGACCGCTCCCTTGACGGCGCCATAAAGCGCGCGTGCGGTTTTCTGACTTCCACAAACAAGGGCGGAACGTGGGATGAGCCTTACTACACCGGAACCGGCTTCCCGGGCTACGGCCTCGGCGCCAAGGTTGACCTGCGCGCGGGTAAGGCGCTTCCGCAGGGCAAGGAGCTCGCGCGCGGCTTCATGCTCAATTACAACTGGTACAGGCACTATTTCCCGATTACGGCGCTGGCCAAGGCTGAAAAATACCTTTCCGAAAAACAATAATTTGCAAAACACAAACTGATGAAATATTCCATAGGCATTGACATAGGCGGAACAAACACCGTGATAGGCACGGCTGACCCGAAGGGGAAGGTCCTTTCAAGCAGAAGCTTTAAAACGGCGGAGCAGAGGGGCTTTGAGCCCTACATCAAAAGGCTCATAGCGGAAATTTCGGACGTCATCGGCAAGAGCGAAGGCGAATGCTGCGGCATTGGCATAGGCGCGCCCAACGGCAACTACTATTCAGGAAGGATAGAGTTCGCCCCCAACCTGCCTTTCGGCGAATCGGCCCCCATAGTTGAAAGGCTGCGCGAAGCCTTCGGCTTCCAGCATATCTACCTCACCAATGACGCGAACGCGGCGGCGCTTGGCGAACGCATCTACGGCGGCGGAAAAATTTACGACCACTTCATCACAATCACGCTCGGCACGGGCCTCGGCGCGGGAGTGATTATTGACGGCAAGATGCTCTACGGCTCCGACGGCAACGCGGGAGAGCTAGGGCACGTCAAGGTTGCAGAAAACGGCCGCGTCTGCGGCTGCGGTGGCAGGGGCTGCCTTGAAACCTACGTTTCGGCCACCGGCATAAAGCGCACATACTTTGAGCTTCTCGGCCACTACAACGGCAAAAGCTCCATAGTGAACATGAAGTGGGATGAGATAGACTCCCGCACAATTGAGGACGCCGCGAGGGAGGGGGACCTCGTCTGCCAGGAGGCCTACCGCATAACCGGCAGGATGCTCGGCCGCAGCCTTGCGGACTTTGTGCACTTCACCAGCCCCAGCGCCTTCTTCATCTTCGGCGGGCTCGCCAAGGCCGGAGAGCTTCTCTTCTCGCACGTGCGCGAGGCCATGGAGGAAAACCTCATGCCGATATTCAGGAACAAGGTGAAGATACTGCCCTCCGAACTTCCGGCGGCGGACGCCGCCATACTCGGCTCTTCGGCGCTGGTGTGGAGCGCGATTGAAAATTCATAGTTTTGCCAAATGGATTTGGCGATAACCGCGCAAATTTTATAAAATAAATTTGCGCGCTTTTTTTTATGAACCCGCAGGATATTTCAGACTTGAAGGTTTTGGAGGGGCGCCTGTTTGCGCTGCGCAACAGGGGCAGCAAATATTCGCTGGACAGGATGCAGGCGCTTTGTGCGGCGTGGGGGAACCCGCAGGATGAATATCCGGCAATCCACGTGGCGGGCACGAACGGTAAAGGCTCAGTCTGCGCGATGTTTGAGAGCGTACTGCGCGCCCACAGTTTTTTGTGCGGCCTTTACACTTCTCCGCACATCGTCTATCTTGGCGAGCGCCTGCGGCTGGGCGGAAAAAATATTCCCGTCCGCGAACTGCTCGCACTCATGGAGGAAGTCTCCGCCTCCGCCGATGAAATTTTTTCGGACAAAGGCGACGATGAGAAACCGTCGTTCTTCGAGCACATGACGCTTGCGGCCTTCGCGTATTTTGCGCGCAAGAATGCGGACTTTGCCGTCATTGAAACGGGCCTCGGCGGACGGCTCGACGCCACGAACGTTTTGAAGACCCCCAGGCTCTGCGTCATAACTTCGATATCGCTAGACCATACCGACATGCTCGGAAACAGCATAGCCGAAATCGCGCGCGAAAAGGCGGGAATAATAAAGCAGGGTGTGAGCGTCGTCTGCGGTTTCATGCCCGACGAAGCCAAGCGCGTAATAAAGGAAGTTGCCGCTTCAAAAAATTCAAAGGCGTATTTTTTGGATGAAACGAATGCGGACATTTCCTCAATGCCGCATACGAACCTTGAATGCGGATACCAGCGAAGGAACGCGGCTTTGGTGATGCTTGCCCTGCGTGTTATGAAGGCGGAAAACCCGTCTTTCAAATTTGACGAAAGCATCGCGCTTTCCGCGCTCATGCGTGTTGACTGGCGCGCGCGCTGGCAGAAAATTCCGCTCAAGGAAAACGGAACCTTTATGATTTTGGACGCTTCGCACAACGAGGAGGGCGCGCGCGAGCTCGAAAAAAATCTGGCGGCACTTTCAAAAGAAAACGCGGAAAAGAAAATCGTCGTGGCGTTGGGGTCTTTGGAAAAGACGCGCGCGCGCGCGCTGCTGCGCGCCGCCTCCGCGCACGCAGGCAGGCTTATTTTGATGAGGCCAGACAACCCGCGCTCGCTTTCTCAAAATGATTTATCCGCGCTCCTTGATTATCCGCACCCGCCTTATGAAGCTTGCGAGGTTGCGGAACTTTTCCCGCGTAAAAATTTCTGCGCAAAGATTGCGGAGGATGAAATCCTCGTCTGCACGGGCTCAATCTACCTTGCGGGAGAAATTCTCGGGGCTCTTGAGGGCGGTATGGCGGACCGCTTGCAGGATATTCTTTAGGATTTTTTAGCGAAGACGATGTGCGCGTACACGCTGTAGGCGATTGCAAGCGGAACGCCTGTGAGCGCCACGCCGAGCATGATTTTCAACGTGGTGTCTGAAGAGGCGGCGTCCGAAATTTTAAGGCCTTCAGTGAGGTTTTCAAAGGGCGGAATTATGAATCCGCCCGCCGCGAACGCGTGGGCCAGCAGCATCCATACGGCAAAGAGGCTGGTCATCAAAAACGCCGCCTTGAATTTTCTGCGCCGCGCAAAGCGCATTGCGAGGCTCACGAAGGGATAGGCCAATACCACCGCCCCGAGTTTTGGAGAGCCGCCATAGGTGTAGGCGAAGACGCCTATGTACGCCACGCAGGAGAGCGTCAGAAGAAATATCGCACGCTTGGCGTTGAGCGCGTACCACGGAGTGTCGTAATCATCCGCGCGGTTTAGGGCGAGGAATGTTGCGCCCTGCGCGTTGAAAAACGCCACGCACATTATCATGGAGCACACGCTGACAGGTGAAATGAGGCGCAGTATTGATTCCCAAAAACCGTCGCATTTAACCAGCACGCTCCCCGTGAAAATAGCGCCGAGTGCGAGGCCTATTATGGCGGCAGTCAGCAGGCTTGAAACGCAGAGTGTAATCTCGAAGAAATTCCGCCACCTGCCGCTCTTGCCGTAGCGCCAGAGTTCTATTGCGGTGATTCTGAAAATCAGACACGCGAGCAGCAGCATAAGCGGCGTGTAGAGCTGGGAAAATATTGCCGAGTAAGCCTTCGGGAATGCCGCAAAGAGCGCGCCGCCCGCCGTCACAAGCCAGACCTGGTTGGCGTCCCAAAAGGGCGTTATGGCGCGCACGATGAAGCCGCGCTTTGCTTCATCCTTGGCTAACATCAGCGTTATGCCCGAACCGAAGTCAAAACCGCCGGCGACGAAGAACGCCGCAAGCACCGTCGCCGTAAGGTATAGCCATGTTGTCTGCAAAAGTTCCATTAGTAACTTTCCGCCTCCTCATCCGGCCCGTGTTCGACCTTCTTCACGAAGACGTAGGAAAAGATGAACGTTATGAACGTGAATATCGTCGTGAAAAGGATTATTGAAAAAAGGATTTCCCCCGCGGAGGCGGACGTCGTCACGGCGTCCTCGGTTTTTAGAATGTGCCAGACTATCCACGGCTGGCGGCCCACTTCCGCCGCAGCCCAGCCCAGCTGGCTTGCGGTTATAGGCAGCGCAGCAGAGGGTATCGCCATGACGAGGAAGAATTTTGTGAGCTTGGAATTTTCGTCAAAGAGTTTTCCGCGCATCCAAAGGAACATTCCCAGCACGCAGAGCGCACCCATTGCGCCGCCAAAATAGACCATGATCCTGAAAAACTGGAAGGTGAGGTTTGGCTTTGCCCAGTAGTTCGGCCGAACTTTTGCGAGCTCATCCTTTGAGAGGCCCGGGTGCAGCTTCATAAGAAATTCGTCGGACGGCAAGTCAAGCAGGCCCTTAACTTCCGCGTCAAAGTGGCCGAAGGCGAGGTAGCTGAACCAGCCGCCAAGCTGCACGCCGCGCACCTCGCGGGCGTCCTCGTCAATCCAGCCGAAAAGCCAGAGGCCGGCGTCGCGCTCCGTATTGTAATGCCCCTCGAAGGCCGCAAGCTTTTCGGGCTGCGTGACGGCGATTTTCCGCGCGCTCAGGTGACCCGTGAAAAGCATGGCAAGGCAACCGAAGCAGGCGAAGGCGAGCGCCGCCTTGAGGCATGGTTTTGCAAAATCGACATTGCGCCTTCTCAATATATAGAACGCGCATATCCCGAGGGAGAGGAAGGCGCCCACAAGCCAGGAGGCGGCGAGTGTGTGGGAAATCCTGTCAAACGTTGAAGGGCTTAAAACCATGGCCCAGAAATCCGTAATCACCGCCTTTGTGTGCGCTAGCTCTTCAACGGACGGGATGTGGCCTTCCGGCAAAACGGTTGAAACAACCTCTCCGTTCTGCACCGACGTTGAGACAAGCTCAAAGCCCTGCGGCGTCTGCATGAAAGAATTCGCCGCGATAATCCATACGGAGCTTAGATGAGCGCCGGCGCACACCATGAGGGTGGCGAAAAAATGCGTTTTAGGGCCGACCTTTTCCCAGCCCCAAAGCGCGATTCCAAGAAAGCTCGCCTCAAGGAAGAACGCGAAGATGGCTTCTATGGCCAGCGGGCTTCCGAAGACGTCCCCCACAAAGTTCGAATACACGGGCCAGTTGGTGCCGAACTGGAATACCATCACTATCCCCGTCATCACTCCCGCAGCAAAAATCAGGCCGAAAATCTTAAGGAAAAAGACGGCCGCGCGCCTGTACTTTTCGTCCTTCGTGAAGAGCCAGAGCGCCTCGATTATCACGATGAAAAGCCCGAGCCCTATCGAAATGGGCGGGAATATGAAGTGGAAGCCGGCGGTGAGCGCAAACTGTATCCTGCTGAGCGTTTCAACGTCCATGCGATGAATAATGCGGCGCATGACTGGGAATATCAACCATAAATGCGGGGGAAATTTGTTGACGCTGCTGGGGGGCTGCCGTTATGCTCAGCGCATTATGATGAAAAAAATATTTGGAATATTCGCCCTAAGTGCGCTCGGTTTTAACGCGATGGCATTCGACATAGTTGCGCACAGGGGTGAAAAAACTCTGGCTCCCGAAAACAGCGTGGAGGCCGCGAAGCTCGCCTGGGGCAACGGCGTAAGGTTTGTGGAGGGGGATTTCTACATGCTTGCGGACGGAAAGATAATCTGCCTGCACGGCGAAAACGAACTCAAAAAGTTTTCCGGCCTTGAGAAAAAAATAGAGGAACTCACTGACGATGACATCAAGGGCGCCAACCTTGCCGACAACGACGAGTGGCGCGCCAAGTACAGTTTTGTGGCAGTCCCAACATTGCAGGACATTATGAAAACCGTGCCGAAGGACGGCGTGCTGGTCTTGGAAATCAAGGGATGGAAGGCGGGCTTCGGCAAAAAGCTTGAGGAGGCGCGCAAGGCGTGCGGGCTGGAAAAGAAAAACATACTGCTCATCGCCTTCAGCGGCGGCGCTATAAAAAAGACGCTTGCCGAATGCGGCGGCGGCTATGACGCAATGCTGCTCTTCGGCGCAAAGAAAAACGAGGACGGAAGCTACATCCACACGCCGGAAAAGATAATAGCCAAGTGCAAGGAAATCGGTGCAAACGGCGTGGACATAGGCTCAACGGAATTCATTACCGCGGAATACGTCAAGGCCTTCAAAGACGCCGGCCTCAAAGTCTACACGTGGACGGTCAACGATTTTGAAGAGCTCAAGCGCCTTGAATCAATCGGCGTTGAGGGCGTCACCACGGACATGGCCGGAGAGTTTCTCAAAAAGTATAGGGAGTGGAAGGTCGAAAAATAGCCTCTACCCGCAGAGCACCTCCAAAAAAAAGTTGACGCAAATGCGGAATCGGGAGTAGGCTTTGAAAATTATGAGGAAACTGGTTTCGGTAATTTTGACATCGTGTTTAACGCTGTCCGCATTAGCGCAGAAGGACGCTTTTGTGGGCTTTTTTGAAGGGGAGGTGAGCGGCGAAAAACTCAACTACCCGCTCAACATCGCCCCCGACGTCTACGCGGAAGTCTATCTGAATTCAGAAGGCTACCGCCTCCGCCTGAGGTCGGAATTGTTCTCCCGCGCGGAAATCCACGCGGAGGCCGCGGGGCTCAAGGCCGAAGGCGGCAAGATTACCCTCAAAGATGCAGGCGCCGCAAAAATCAACGGCGTCATAAATCCGGACGATTTGGAAGTGAGCTTCACGCACCGCGGCAGGCTCGCAACCGTCAAAATGAAGCGCCTCAATTACGTCTCTCCGACGATGGACGCCAAGGCCCCCGCGGGCGCATTCGTGCTCTTCGACGGCAAGGACGCTTCAAAATGGGTGCTCTCCAAGAACGGAGAGCCCTGCAACTGGGACATAGCCGACAGCGCCATGACGGTGAAGACCGACGCGAAGACAGCCGACGGCAAGAAACTCAACACGTCCATAATCACAAAGGACAATTTCGGCGCTATGCGTCTGCATCTGGAATTCAAAATTCCCGCCGAATACCAGAAGGACTATCAGGGCAGGGGAAACTCCGGCCTTTTCATCGGAGACTACGAAATCCAGATACTGGATTCTTTCGGTTCTGACGGCACCTGGGGCGACGCGGGCGCAATCTACAGGATGTACCCCCCGCAGTTCATCGCCTCTCTAGAGCCCGAAACGTGGCAGACTTACGACGTCGAATTCACGCCCGCAGTCTGGCACAACGGCAAGCTGCTTTCGCACCCGGTGCTCAGCGTATGGCTCAACGGCGTTCTCGTCCAGAACAAGTCTGTCGTCTTCCATTCCAC
>JAVBSZ010000188.1:0-5209 GCA_031556415.1 Opitutales bacterium
GCGCAGCAGGAGCCTGCGCCGCAGGCCGCAACGGCGGCCGAAGAAAAAATAGAACCGGCCATGGCGGAACCCCAGCCCACCCCCACACCGCCCCTAGAGAAGAATAGAAAAAAGTACGCAAAGAAGGACAGGCGCAACGGCGGAGGAAAGTCCGAAATCATGAACATGTTCATGGACCAGACTTTTGACGACCTCGTCCTCGAGGAGATGGACCGCCTTGCGCGCGAAAACCATCCGCTGGGGAACTTCGCTGTCAACGTGACCGACATGGAATCCTTCAAAACGCAGATGAAGGAGGTTGGTGATTTGGTAAAGACGCTCCCGCCTGCAGAGCAGAAACGCGCACAGCAGGCGGGCCTGCGCCTCTTTGCCGAGGCACTGAAAGCCTATCCCGACAAGGCCAATTTGCGGGTGCTCCCGGGCATGACGCCCGAGCAGCAAAAACAGGTGGGCGAGAACTTCCAAAACATCATAATTGGAATCTTCAAAGACTACAACGGCCAGACCTATTACGACATGATCTCCGCGGGCGATGCAATGAGCGTGGGCAAGCCGCCCGCCAACCAGGAGATAAGCGATGTGATGCGCCAAATCTATGGCAGGTGAAGCCCGCCTCAAAAGGAGCGCCGCGTGAGATGAAAAAACTTTTTAAAAAGATGTTTTTCTCTGCTGCGTTTTTTGTTTTCTGCGCGGGCATGGCGTGCGCGCAGGGGCACAACTCCAAAGCGGGGCCGGGCGGCGTGACTATCACGCCGAGGGGGATAAACTTCAAGGACCCGAATTCGCCCCACCCTTTTGAGTCTCAAGACCCTCGCCTGCCTCTGCAGATGACAATACTCGCGGCAAGAATGGTGCTCGAGGATGCGGATATTGTCGTATCGGCATCCGAGGAAACGCAGAATGCGAGAGACCTTCAGATAGCCATCGCAAGCCTAATCCACGCGGCGAACAAACCGCTTGCAAAAAAGACGCTTCTCGAAGTTTTCCAGAGCGCGAAGAATGCGGAGGGAAAGCTTTGCGCGGTCGTCGCCATATACGCGCTTGAAGGCATGCGCGCTGCGCGCGAGCTCTCAGACAAACTGGACAAGGACGCGCAGGTTTCCGTGCTGTATTCGGGCGAAATCCGCAAGATGGGCGTTGAAACATTTTTAAACGCCTTCTATAAAAAGACCGAACTCTTCATCCCAAAACGCGCGCTTCTGGAAGGCGAACAGGGCTCGCCCTCGGGAGTTTTTTCAAATTGAAGGCTTGAAATCCGCGCGGTTTTTTAAGAATATGGCGGCAATCATGAAACTAGGAAAAATATCATTCATGGCGAAACTCTTTGCGCCGGCCGCGCTCCTTTTGGGCGCCGCCCTCAACGCGCAGGACGCCAAGAAAACCGTTTTGCAGGTTGGACACTTCCCGAATATTTCTCACGCGCAGGCCCTCGTGGCGCACCAGCTCAGCCGCCAGGGCAAGGGCTGGTTTGAGGAACGCCTCGGCCCGGACGTCACAATAGAATGGCGCCTCTACAACGCGGGCCCCACGGCCATGGAAGCGCTTTTCACAGGATCTTTGGACATCACCTACGTGGGGCCAAGCCCCGCCCTCAACGCCTATTCCAAAACGAGGGAGATGGACATCAGAATCCTCGCCGGTTCGGCGGACGGGGGCGCGGCGCTCGTCGTCAACCCCAAGCTTAACATAACAAAAGCGGAAGACTTCAGGGGGAAGAAAATAGGCACCCCGCAGCTCGGCAACACGCAGGACGTGGCCGCGCGCGCCTGGCTCATCGAAAACGGGCTTAAAATAACCCTCACGGGCGGAGACGCGCAGATCATCCCCACCGCAAACCCCGAACAGCTCCCGCTCTTCAAGCAGGGCATGCTCGACGCCGTGTGGACTGTTGAACCGTGGGTGACGCGCCTTGAAAAGGAGGCCGGCGGCAAAGTGTTCCTTGAGCAGAAGGAAGCCATCACTACGGTCGTGGCAACCTGCAACCGCGTGCTCAGGCAGCATCCGGAGCTCGTCAGAAAATTCGTGCAGGCGCATAACGAGCTCACCGAATGGATAATCAAAAACCCCGTTGAGGCGCAGGAGCTCGCGCGCAAGGAGCTTGAGGCCCTCACCGGCGGCAAGATTTCCGAGGAGCTCGTAAAAAGCGCGTGGCCGAGGCTGATTTTCACAACAAAGGTCAACGTGCCGGAGCTCAAAAAATTTGTCGGATACGCGTACGAATGCGGCTTCATCAAGAAGAAGATAGACATAACGAACCTCGTTTCGGGCGCGCAGCAATGAGTCTTGACCAGGAACTTCAGAACGTCACGCCCTCGAAGCTGACGGTGCGCAACGTCAACAAGGTCTTCCACGGCGCCCAGGGAGATTTGCAGGCGCTCAAAGACATCAACATGAAGGTTGACGAGGGAGAATTCGTCTGCCTCGTCGGCCCCAGCGGCTGCGGCAAGAGCACGCTCTTGAACCTAGTAGCCGGTTTGGACAAACCCACGAGCGGCGAAATCCTGATGGACGACATGCCCATTTCAGGCCCAGGGCGCGACAGGATGGTAATGTTTCAGGAGCACGCGCTCTTCCCCTGGCTGGACGTCATCAACAACGTCATTTTCGGGCTCAAGCTCAAGCCCAACCTCACCAACCCCGAGCGCAGGGAGGTCGCAAAATTCTACCTGCACCTGGTCGGGCTTGAGAAGTTCGCAAAGGCTTCGATACACGAGCTCTCGGGCGGCATGAGGCAGCGCGTCGCCCTTGCGCGCGCGCTCGCGCCGAACCCGCGCATACTGCTTATGGACGAAACTTTCGGCGCGCTTGACGCGCTCACGCGCGAACAGCTTTACGGCGAACTCCAGTCTATCTGGGAGAAGCGCAGAAAGACCATCATGTTCGTCACCCACAACATCAGGGAGGCGGTCTGTTTGGGAGACAGGATACTCCTTTTCTCGCCCAACCCGGGCAGGATAGTGCAGGAATTCAAGGTGGAGCTCAAGCGCCCGCGCGATATCAACGACACCATGCTCACGGCCGACGCCGCAAAAATAACCGCCGCCCTCAAGCAACACATCAGCGCGAAGGAGGTTGCGGAATGATAAAGAAATTTACGAGATGGCTTCTGCCGCTGGCGGTTTTGGCCGCGCTTTTGGGCGTGTGGGAATACGTGGTGCGCCATTACGACGCGTTCGAGTTCGTCCTGCCCCCGCCCTCGGCCGTGGCGGTCTACCTTTACGAGGCGACTATGGACGGCACCCTGCCCTCGGCGATATGGGTTACGCTCAAGCGCCTGCTCGTGGGCTATGCGATAGGCATATCGCTGGGCATTCCGCTGGGCATGCTCTGCGCGCGCCTTAGGATTTTCCGCGACACCCTCGGGCTTCTGGCCCTCGGCCTGCAGGCGCTGCCGAGCGTCTGCTGGGTTCCGCTTGCTATGATATGGTTCGGCCAGTCCGAAGAGGCCATGCTCTTTGTTGTGGTCATGGGCACGGTCTGGTCTTTGATTATAGCGACGGAGCACGGCGTGAACACGATTCCGCCCATATACGTGCGCGCCGCGCGCACCATGGGCTCAAAAGGCATGCACACCTGGCTCAAAGTCATACTGCCGGCGGCCTTCCCCAACATCCTCGGTGGCATGAAGCAGGGCTGGGCCTTCGCGTGGAGGTCTCTGATGGCGGCGGAAATCTACGTCGTGATCCTTACGGGCTTCGGTCTCGGCCAGCTGCTGCACTACGGGCGCGAGCTTCTGGAAATGAGCCAGGTCATCGGCGTGATGTGCATAGTCATCGCAATAGGTTTGATAGTTGACAAAATCCTATTCTCCCCCTGGGAGCGGCTGCTGCGCAAGCGCTGGGGCATCACCTCTGATTAATTTATTTGGCGAATACTTTGAGCCAAATTGTTATTTTCCATTTTTACGCCTGCTTTTTCATCCAAACCGTACCGCCAAATAGTATTTCTTTGTTTTAGTGCGTCTCTTCAGTTTAGAATTTTCGCGCTCAAACTTATTTTCTCTCTTCTGAAACAGAAAAAATCCCGAAGCAAAACGCCTCGGGATTTTTTGTAAAAAAGGAACGGATTTTAAGCTTTGCGCCTTCTTCTCAGAATCGCGACGCCGAAGGCCGCAAGGCCGAAGATGAAGACAATCTCCGCAGGTTCCGGAATCAGCAGGGAGTTGGCGTGGAAAACTGTGATGTCGCCAAGGCCCCAGCCGTTATAGTCCATATCATAGCCTTCCACGTCGCCCAGATACCAGACGGCATCCTCTTCATCCCAACTGACGGAAACAAGGACACTGCCCGCAAATTCGGAAAAGTCCGAGTCTGAAATCCAGAGGCCCGCAAGTTCCCCGTCGATATATTCGTAGCCCCAGAGGGAAATTGCGTGCGCGCCATCCTCACCCTCTTCTCCGCCATCCATATATATTCCGGCTGTGAAGTAGTATCCCAGAGCCATTGAATCAGACAAAAGCGTTTGAAGGTAGTCTTTGCCCATTTCCGCGATGCTGGTTTCATTCGCAATCTCCCTGCCTGGAACAAGCAATGAAGCCCAATATCCTGCGGAAACTGCACCAGGCACCAGTTGCGAGGCTTCAGGATCAAATGGCGGAATGCCCCCTGAAAGCCACCAATTGAAGCCGTTCTCTTCGGCTCCGCCTTCATTGGTCCAGTTCCCAACGAAGGTGGCGAAAACATCGGTGGAGTATGAGGACTGCGTCTTTCCGCTCGGAGTCCCCGAAGGAATCGTAAGGCCTGAAGCCGCGCAGTTGTCCTGCCAGAGCTGGATGACATTGCTTGCGGCGGCGGCCCAGCAGAGATAGTCGTCATTGCCGTCAAAGAGTTTCTTCACGGCATAGCGCGTATCCCCTCCGTAAGTGCCGCTCACAAAAAAGGAATCCGCAAAAACAGCGGATGAGAGGACGCCGAAGAGCGAAAGGGCCAGAATGCGCGTTATGTTCTTATATATATTCATAAATTTTCACAAACGATATCATTTCACACACCCACGTCAACCCATTTTCGGATAATAAATATGAATCCTCCGCTTTAGAATGATTGTGTAAAATCACTCTAGAATGCAAAAAAAGCGGAACAAATGCGTTCCGCCTTTGGCGCATTACAAATTTTCAGCAAATATTACTCTTCGGAGGAGCTTTCCTTTTTGGACTTTTTCTCCTTCTTTTCCTTTTTCTCTTTCTTTTCGCCCTTTTCCTTGTGCTCCT
>JAVBSZ010000094.1:0-3420 GCA_031556415.1 Opitutales bacterium
TTTCAGGGGAGAGAATTCTGCTCCTGCAGAAGGAGGGCAAAGTGCAGGCTTTCGGCAAGGGAGCGCGCCGCGCAAACGCCATAGTGATTGACGAGCGCGACCCGAAGAACCCGGACACCCTCGTGGCGGGCGCGGATTTTATAGAGCTCAGGCAAAACGAGAAGGAGAACAGAAATTTCTTCGACTTCAAGGGCGGGGTAGTGCTCACCTCCTCGCAGCTCAACGCCCGCGCGGACGAGGTTCTGGCGGAGGCCTCCGTCGGCAAAGACGGCGCGCGGCAGGTTGAAAAACTCGATGCTTCCGGAAACGTCGTCCTCAAAAGGGAGGGCAAAATCGCCAAGGCGGCGAAGCTCGACGTCCTTCCCGAAAAGGGTGAATTCTGGCTCACAAAAAAGGCCAGCCTTGAAGACCCCGAAAAGGGCGTTAAGCTCGAGAGCGATACCATCATACTTTTCCAGAATGAGGACACCGCAGTTGCAGTCGCCGACAAAAATGACCCGAAATCCCGTGTGACGGCCACAATAAACCAGGGCGCGGAAAGCATTGAGGCGGGCGCGAAGGGCGGCGGCAAGACCGTCGTCAAAAGCGGGCTGTTGCGCAGCGCGAAATTCAAGGACGGCACGGTGCTGAGCTTTTCCGAAAACGTCGAGATAAATTCGGACGCCGCAAAAGGCACATGCGCACGCATGGACGTCTATGCCGACAGCGTGGACGTCGCGGGCGGCAAGGCCGTCGTCAAGCAGATTGTGGCTTCCGACGACGTCGTCATGACGCAGGAAAACTACCGCGCCACGGCGCAGCTCGCCTACATATTCCCCAAGGTTGAAGGCGGCGCAAAGGCCGCCAAAAAGCCGGACAGCCACAGGTTTGTGGAGCTTCTGATTTCTCCGGACAAGCCCGACGTGCGCCCAAGCATCATACTTCCTGCCATAGACGGCGTGGGCCTTTCCGAAAAGGACGCCGCCGCCGCGCAGGCCGCAAAGAAGGAAACCGTGATCACGAGCGACAGGCAGACCCTTGTCAGTTCGGAAAGCGCGGACAGGTATTTCTTCGAGGGCAACGTGAAGATAGAGGGCACGGACATAGACGGAAGCTGCAAGAAAATTGAAGTGGTCATCCGCGCAAAGAAGAAGGGCGGCAAGGAGGAGAAGGCCATAGACAGGATTATCCTCACAGACGACGTCGAAATACGCCAGGGCATGAAATTTGCGACCTGCGGCAGGGCCGACATCTACCCCGAGGCCGAAACCATCATCCTCACAAAGAAGCCCGTCGTCAAAAATGACGAGGACAACACGCGCGCCGAAGGCACCAAGATTGTGTACGTCAACGGACGCAAGGGCGTGACCGTCGAGGGCGGCTTTGAGGATAATTTTGAAGACGAGGAGGGTTCACCCGCATTCAAGCGCCCCACTTTGATACTTCCGCAGATAGGTTCCAAAAATCCTTAAGGCGTACATAAAAATGCGCAAACTTCTTCCGCCAGCAATTCTATTCGCCGCCGCCGTTTGCGCCGCGCAGGAGGGCGCAGGGGAGAACGTGTTTCTTGGCGTTCCGGAGATAAATTTTCCGGTCGCCCCCACGGTGGAGGGCCCGCAGGAGGGAGAAAGCCAGATTCCGCGCGCGCCCAACCTCAAGGCGGCCATCACGCCCTGCTTCAGCATAATAGGCGAGGATTCCGAGGCTATAGACGCCGCGCGATACTTCGCCCTCGCGTGCGAGGAAATTTTCAACGAGGCCTTTCTCGCGCGGCTGGCTTTCCAGCAGCGCATAATACTGCAGATGGCGCCGGAGGACAAATGCCCCTTTGATGGGGATTTTTCCGTGTCGGTTTCCGGTGCGAACGTGACGATAGCCGCCAAGTGGCACAAGGACCTTCCGCAGGACGGCTTTGCAAAGCTCGTTTCAGGGGCAATGCTTCGGAAGCTCGCCCTTGCTCAGGGTGTGGAGGATGCGGAGGTCCCCTTCTGGATGGAGCTGGCCTTTTCCAAAATCCTTGAAAGCAGATTCGCGCCCAATCTAATATACTACATGGCGCGCGAGTCCTCGCAGAGGGAGGTTTCACCTTTAAGGAACACGCTTTCCCTCGCGCGCGGCTCTGCGGATTACGCTGTGGCGCAGGCCGACAGCTTCTGGGCCTTTCGCGCGCTTTCGTCGCTTTTGAAGGAGGATTTTTCGGTGTTTCTCAAGGGCGCGCTAGTCGGCAAAAGCGTGGACGAACAGATGGGTTTTGCCGACAGGATTACGGGCGGAACCTGGGTGCCTTTTGATACCGTCTGGGTGGCCGCGGTGCGCGGGGAAATGCTCTCTCGCCTTGGCGGCGCTCAAGCGCCGGAAGCCTCGCGCGCGGAGATACTGCGCCTCGGCGTCATAGCCGCGGAGGGCGCCGACGGAGAGCTCGTCACTCTCACGGGCCGCCAGATTTGGGAGAACCGCCGCAGCGCTTCCGCCGCCGCCGCCATTGCCGCGCGCGTGACCGAGGCGAAGATAGGTGTGATGTTCGTCAACAGGATATACCTGGGCAGCCTCCTTAGCCTCGGCGTCATGTACGACTGCGCGCTTGAGGGCGACGAGGACGGCTTCAACTCCGCCCTTGCCGAGTTCGTCGAAAGGCAGCGCGCCGCCCTGGAAACCGAGAAGCGCGCCAAAGAACTGTTGGAACTTCCGGAAGAGGAGCTGGCTAAACTTTCTCCGGCGCAAAACACTCAATAGCATTTTTACGGCGCAAAAAAAAAGAAGCCCGATCGTCTCCGGGCTTCTAAACAAATTTTTTACGCGAATGTAAGGACTATTGGGACTTTTTGTCTTCGTCCGAGGAAGCCGGTTCCGATTTGACTTCGGAATCTTTCTTTGCGGGCTTCGGGTCGTCCTTGAGGGCCTCGCGGATGTCGTCTTCAACTTCGCTTGTGGCCTTCTTGAATTCGCGTATAGACTTGCCCATTCCGCGCGCCAGTTCAGGCAGGCGTTTCGCTCCGAAGAGCAGCAGTATCACGAGGGCTATGAGAAGCCACTCCGAACCGCCGGGCATTCCAAATGCAAACATATTGTTAATCATAAGGCCTACATTTGATAAGCGAAATGCGCGCACACGCAAGCTCTTTTTTTTTGAGGGCTGCTTTTGGCTCAGGGCTTTTCAAACACGGCGAAGCTTGCGCCGTCTGAGTCTGAAAGAATTTTGCAGGGCGCGCCGTATGCGGCTGAAAGGGTATAGTCATTCATTACGTCCGCAACCGGAGCGAAGGCGAAAAAGCGCGAGTCTTTGAGTATGGCGATTTTGTCCGCGTACTGAGAAGCCAGGTTTGCGTCATGCAGCACGGCCACGACGCTCCCGCCCGCAGATGAAATTTCCTTTGCGAGCCCCATTGCAAGGTGAGCGTGCGCCGGGTCCAACCCCGCGCATGGCTCGTCCAAAAGCAGCAG
>JAVBSZ010000241.1:0-3247 GCA_031556415.1 Opitutales bacterium
AGGAGAAGCTCGCCACCGCGCGCTACCGCAGGGCGGAGCGCACGATACTTTTCATAGACGAAATCCACCGTTTTAACAAGGCGCAGCAGGACCTGCTTTTGCCCGACGTCGAGGACGGCAACGTGCGGCTAATAGGCGCCACGACGCACAACCCGGGTTTTTACATCAACCCGCCGCTGCTTTCAAGAAGCCACCTTTTCAGGCTTGAGCCGCTCGCCACGGAGGACCTAGTGAAGGTGCTTCGCGTGGCTCTGGAGGACGACGAGCGCGGGCTCGGCTGCTACCGATGCTCGGCGGACGACTCCATTTTGAAATCCATAGCGCAGATTTGCGACGGGGACATGCGCCGCGCTCTCAACGCGCTTGAAACCATGGTGCTGGCCGCCGGCAACGGCAGGACGCTCACGGAGGACGACATCAAGGTCTTCGCCAAGGAGCGCCGCGTGCGCTATGATTCCGACGAGGAGGAGCATTACGACACCATCAGCGCCTTCATCAAAAGCGTGCGCGGGTGCGACCCTGACGCGGCTATGTACTGGCTTGCAAAGATGCTTGTGGGCGGGGAGGACCCGCGCTTCATTGCGCGCAGGCTCCTGATTTTGGCGAGCGAGGACGTGGGCCTTGCGGATTCGCGCGGGCTGCTCGTGGCCTCCGCGGCGTTTGACGCCTGCGAAAGGGTGGGGCTTCCGGAGTGCGAGCTGAATCTGGCGCACGCAACCCTCTTTCTTGCCACCGCGCCGAAGAGCAATTCGGCAACCAACGCGCTCTTTGCGGCAAAGGCGCTGGTCAGGGAAAAAGAGGTGCAGAGCGTCCCTTTATACTTGCGCGATTCGCACACCGCGCTAAACAAGAAGCTGAACAATTCACAGGAATATGTCTACAACCACGGCTGCCCCGGGCACATAAGCGGGCAGGACTACCTTGAGAAGCCTTTGAAGATATACGAGCCCACCGCGTACGGCGCGGAGGCGCAGATTGCGGAGCGAATGAGGCAGTACGCGGATATAAAATCAAAACTGAAAGCGAAAAATGGAAAGAGGAAAAAATAGGATTCCCGGCGAGGGCTTCTCAAAGGTGAGGAACACTTCGCGCATTGAGTTGAATTTCTGCAGCACCTTCGTGGTCAACGCGGTGGGGCTTCTTCTGGCGTCTTGGACGACGACGGGCGAGATAAACTTCGGCAACCCCTTCTGGTTTGTAATGCTCATCTGCGTGATATGGCTTTTCAACTGGATACTGCGGCCCATGCTCGTGATATTCACGCTGCCCTTCATCATCATGACGCTGGGGCTGGGCATGCTGCTCATCAACGCGGTGATAATCTACCTCAGCGCGCAGATAGTGCCGGTCATACAGATAGGTTCGTTCTGGAACGCCCTCTGGGCCTCGGTGCTGGTCTCCCTTGCGATGTGGGCCAACATCTACATACGCTCCGAGCAGATGATAAAGCGCGCCATTTCGGACTCGCGCAAGACGGACAAAAAGGACGACGACACTATAGACGTGTAGGATGGCAAAAGTGAGAAGGTTCCTTTCAACGCTCGCGGCTCTAGTATGTTTTTGCGCGGCTGCGGCGGCGCAGGACGTTCCGGATGCGTACGCCAAGATAATACTGACCCCTTCGGACGCCATAGGGATGTACGAGGGCAAGTGGGCGGGCACGCAGAACGTGTTCCTCCCGAGCGGGCGGCAGATTCTCAATTTCCACGTCGAGCAGAATTTCTATTGGGCGACCGTCGAAAACGAGAGGGTGCTTGTGGGTTCCGGCTACCTCTCTTCGGCGGGAGACCGCATAGACACCTTTTCTTCAATGCGCGACCGTTTCACGCACCTTGAGATGATAGTGAAAGACTCCAAGAACACGGAGTACGCCTATCTTGGCTACGTCATAAAAGGCGCCGTTGTGTGGGTTCCGCGCGCGCGCTGCCTGCTTTTGGACGTGCAGAACGACACCTTCCACACGCGCGGAGAATTCATCGATTTGTTTTCGGAAAATCTCAAGTTTGTCAGGCAGGGCGGCTACAGCGGGGCGCTGATTGTGAAATCCCTGCTGGCTAAAAAGGCCGCGTCGGCTGAAGATGCGTCAAAAAAAGCCCCCGGCAGATTTATTTTCAAGCGCGGCGGCAAATAATTTCCACCCATGCTTGAGCTTCCCATAGATTCCCTTAGAGGAGAGGTCAATCGGCTCTGCGCCGCCGGCGTCAACAGGTTTGTGATTGCCGCGCCCACGGGTTCCGGCAAATCCACGCGCCTTCCCTGCATGTTCGCCGAGGAGTGCGCTGGCGCGGTCTACATCCTCCAGCCTCGCAGGATAGCCGCAAGGATGCTCGCCAAGCGCGTGGCGCAGGAGCGCGGCCTCACCGCCGGAAAAGAAGTTGGCTGGCAGATAAGGTTTGAAAAAAATTACGACGAAAATACGAAAATAGTCTTCCTTACGGAGGGCATACTCGCGCGCAGGCTGCTTTCAAAAAACGGGCTCGACGGCGTAAGCGCCGTGATATTTGACGAATTCCACGAGAGGAACATATATTCGGATTTGTCGCTTGCGCTCGCGCTGCGCCTCCAGAAAACCTCGCGGCCTGATCTGAAGATAGCCGTCTGCTCCGCGTCGATGGATTCCGACGCTCTTATGAATTACATGGGCGAAGGCTCCGCGCGTCTGGAGTGCGGCGGTCGCCTTTTCAACTTGGACATTTCCTATTCCCCCGCGCGCAGCCTTGACGCGTATTGGGATGACGCCGCTCGGGAATTCACGCGCCTGGCATCCTCAAGCGCGGAAGGAAACTTTTTAATCTTCATGCCTGGCGCGTACGAAATTTCGCGCACTATACGCGCAATCTCCGCCGCCGGCTGGGCTAAGGATTTTGAGATCCTCCCGCTGCACGGGGACCTTCCCGCAGATATGCAGGACAGGGTTCTCTCTCCCTCAAAAAAACGCAAGGCGATAGTGTGCACGAATATCGCGGAGACGTCGCTCACGGTTGAGGGCGTCAATTTTGTGATAGACAGCGGCTTTGCGCGCGTGGCCCGCTATGACGCGGCGCGCGGCATAAACACGCTGCTTGTGGAACGCATAAGTTTGGCGAGCGCCACGCAGCGAGCGGGCCGCGCGGGGCGAATGGCCGACGGCAGGGTCGTCCGCCTTTGGCGGCAGAGCGACGAGGCGTCTTTCGACAAATTCACGGCGGCGGAAATCAGGCGCCTGAGCCTTGCGCAGATAACGCTCTGGCTTGCGGCCTCCAGCATA
>JAVBSZ010000036.1:0-5279 GCA_031556415.1 Opitutales bacterium
TGGACTAGGAGGAGGCCCAGCGCAAGCTGCAGGAGAGCCAGGACGCCCTCCAGAATGAGCTCGACGAGGCGGAAAACTACGTTGAAAGCCTGCTGCCCCCGCGCATGGGCGGCGGCGATATCGAGGCGGACTGGGTCTTCAAAAGCTCCACGTCCCTCGGCGGAGACACCTTCTGCTACCATGACATCGACGGGGAAAACTTCGCCGCGTATCTGATAGACGTCTGCGGGCACGGCGTGGGCGCGGCACTGCTATCCGTGAGCGTGGTGAACGTCCTGCGTTCGCAAAGCCTTGACAAAACCGATTTCCGCGAGCCCGGGCAGGTCATGCGCGCGCTCAACAACGCCTTCGACATGGACACGCAGAACGGCATGTACTTCACCATGTGGTACGGCGTGTTCAACCGCAAAACGCGCCGCCTCACCTACGCGTGCGGAGGCCATCCGCCCGCCGTGCTGGTGAACAAAGCCGGCGCGGAGGAGCTCCGCGGCGCGCGCGGCATGGTCGTGGGCGGCATGCCCGGGGTTGACTTTGAAACCAAATGCGCCGACATCGAAAGCGGCGCGCGCCTCTACGTTTTCTCGGACGGCGCGTACGAAATCAACCCCAAAGAAGGCGGAGAAATGATGAGCGTTGAGGAGTTCGCGCATGAGCTTGCCGCCCCCGCTTCGGGCGGCCTCACAAAAGTTGAAAGCATGCTGAAATTCTCAAAAGACTTCCAGGGGTGCGAACAGTTCGCGGACGACTTCTCCCTTTTCGAACTCAAATTCAAATGAGATGAAAAACTCTTACCCGGGAACCCTTGATGCAATAAAGGACGCGCAGGCGCACCTTGAGGAATTCTGCGTAGTCAACGACGTCGGAGAAAACACCGCTTATGCGATGGATCTGAGCCTGGACGAAATTCTCACCAACGTCGCCACCTACGGATACGGGGAGGACGCGTCAAAGAAAGTCCTCGTCGAATGCGGGATTGAAGGCGGCATGATGGTCATGAAAATTTCGGACGAGGCTCCCGCCTTCAACCCCTTCACCGATGCGCCGGACCCCAACATAACGGCCTCGTTGGAGGAGCGCGGCATAGGCGGCCTGGGCATCTACTTCGTCAAAAAAATGATGGACTCCGCAGAATATGAGCGCGCGGGCGGCAGAAACCTGCTCACGCTCAAAAAGAAACTCAACGCGGAGCTCAAGTCATGAAAAGGCTCCTAGAAGTTGAAAATTTGCGCATAGCGTTCCGCTCCTCCCAAAAGACGGCGGTTGACGGCATAAGCTTTTCAATGGACGCCGGTGACAGCGTCGCCATAGTGGGCGAAAGCGGCTCCGGCAAAACCGTGACGGCCATGAGCCTTGCGCGCCTGCTGCCGCCGCCGCCCGCCTGCGAGGTGTCGGGCAGAATCCTTTACGAGGGCGTGGATATTCTTTCGATGAAGCCCAGGGCGCTGCGCGAAGTGCGCGGCGGAAAAATCGCCTACATCTTCCAGGAGCCGAGCACCTCGCTCAACCCCGTGTTCACGGTGGGCGGCCAGATTGCCGAGGCCGTGCGCCTGCATTTTCCGGAAACCAAAAACGTGCGCGAAACCGTAGTCGCCGCGCTCGAGGAAGTCGGCATCAAAAACGCGGCTATGCGCTGCAATTCATACCCGCATGAGCTCTCCGGCGGCATGCAGCAGAGGGTGATGATAGCCATGGCGCTGGCCTGCAAACCGCGCCTGCTCATAGCAGACGAACCCACCACGGCGCTGGACGTCACCATACAAAAGCAGATTATGGATCTGCTTAAAGACGTGCTCAAAGCGCGCGGAATGTCCCTCATACTCATCACGCACAACTTCGGGATAATCCCGGGAGTGTGCAAGCGCGTGCTCGTGATGTTCCGCGGAAAAATCGTCGAGGAAGGCGAGACGGAGCGCGTGCTCAATGAGCCGCGGCACCCCTACACGAAAGCCCTCATAGCCTGCATACCGCGCCTCGGCCAGAAAACCCCGCTGCGCTCGATAGACTATTCCGAAATCCCCTCCGCAGATGAATGATGACATTTTGAAAGTTGAAGGCCTCGGCGTCTATTACGGCGCAAAAAAAGGGCTGCTACCCTTCGGCAGGGCGGAGCAGATACGCGCGGTTGACGGCGTCTCGTTCTCCATAAGGCGCGGCGAAATCCTCGGCCTCGTGGGCGAAAGCGGTTCCGGCAAAACCACGACGGGCCGCGCGATAATCGGCCTGGCCCCCGTGTGCGCGGGCCGGATACTCTTCGCCCCGCGCGATGAAAAGCTGCGCGAAATCTCGCACCTGACCAGGGCGCAGTTCATGCCCTACCGCAAGAAAATCCAGATGATTTTTCAGGACCCCTTCAACTCGCTCAACCCGCGCATGAGCGTGGAGCAGATAGTATGCGAGCCGCTGGACATCCATTTCAAACTTTCAAAGGCGCAGAGGAAGGCGCGCACTGCCGAGCTGCTCGGCCTCGTGGGCCTTGAGGCGGACAGCATGGGCCGCTTCCCGCACGAGTTTTCCGGAGGACAACGCCAGAGGATAGGCATAGCCCGCGCGCTCGCCGTTGAGCCCGAATTCATAATCTGCGACGAACCCGTCAGCGCGCTCGACGTCTCCGTGCAGGCGCAGATAATCAACCTGCTTTTGGACCTGCGCGAGAGGCTCGCACTCACCATGCTCTTCGTGGCGCATGACATCGCGGTGGTGGAGCACGTCAGCGAGCGCATGATAGTGATGACCGACGGGAAAATCGTCGAGGAAGGCGAGTCTTCCGCGCTCTGCGCAAACCCGAAGCACCCCTACACGCAAAAGCTTTTGGACGCCGTTCCGAAATTCTGACCAAAAAAATGTCCGGAATTTCCTTCAGAAAAATTCTCGTCTGCGCGCTTGTTCTGGGCGCGCTCATGGCCGCGGGCTGCGCGCGCAAAAGCGCGGCAGATGACGCCGCCGAAAGGGGCATAATGCTTGCCGGCAACAGCGTAGACCCGTCAACGCTTGACCCGAACCTGGCAACCGGCCTTTCCGAAGCCAAAATCCTCCACGCGCTTTTTGAGGGCCTTGTGGGGGCCGACACAAAGACGCTCGCGCCAATCCCCGCCGCGGCGGAATCCTGGGAAATTTCGGAAGACCTTAAAACTTACACCTTCAAAATCCGCGAGGGCGCAAAGTGGTCGGACGGCAGGCCCGTTGAGGCTGAAGACTTCGTCTTCTCGTACAGGCGCGCGCTCAACCCAAAGCTTGGCGCGGAATACGCGGGCATGTTATTCATTTTAAAGAACGCGCGCAAACTGAATTCCGGAAAAATGACGGACTTTTCAAAGCTCGGCGCGCGCGCGGAGAACGGGAGGCTGGTGCTTGAGCTGGAGCGCCCCATGGCGGAAGGTTTCCTCCTGGCCATGCTTTCGCACACGGTGTTTTCCCCTCTGCCCCGCCACGCGCTTGAAAAGTTCGGCGCCGCGGAAAGCCGCAGTGCGGAGTGGACAAAGCCGGGCAACATGGTCTCCAACGGGCCCTACACGCTGGAATACTGGAGCGTGAACGACAAGGTTTGCGTCAGGAAAAACCCGCTCTACTGGGACAGGGAAAACGTTCTCTTAAACGGCGTGGACTTTCTGCCCATCGGCAACATCAACACGGAGGAGAGCGCCTTCGCCGCCGGCCAGCTGCATCTGACGGACTCCATCGCGCCCGCGCGCATCGCCCACATCAGGGAGACCGCGCCGGAAACCCTGCTTGAAACGCCGTGGCTCGCCACCTACTACTACATTCTGAACACGCGCACCCCCGCCCTGCACGACCCGCGCGTGAGGAAGGCGCTGGGGCTCTCCATAGACCGCCGCGCGATAATATCCAACTTCCTCAAGGGCCCCCAGAAGCCCGCGTATTCGCTAATTCCAGACGGCTGCGGCGGCTACGAGGCGCAGGATTTCCAGAAGGAAAACATCGCCGAGGCGCGCAGGCTCATGAAGGAGGCCGGCTACGAAAACGGGAAATATTTTCCGAAGATAAAAATATCCTACAACACTTCCGAACAGCACAAGCCGATAGCCGAAGCCATACAGGCCATGTGGAAAAAGAACCTCGGCGTGGAGAGCGAGCTTTACAACCTCTCGTGGCCCGCCTACCTGCACTCGCGCAGAAGCAGGGATTTCTGCGTGATGCGCGCAAGCTGGGTGGCGGATTTCAACGCGCCGGAGAGCTTCCTTGAAATGTTCCTTTCAGACAGCGGGCTTAACCACAGCGGCTTCAAGTCTGCGGATTTCGATGCGGAGATTTCAAGGGCGCACAACGCGAAAGGCGAGGCCGAACGCATGAAGGCGCTGCGCGGGGCGGAAAAAATCCTCTTCGATTCCGCGCCCATTATCCCCATTTATTTTTACGCTAAAGTCTGCCGCATCTCCCCGCATCTGAAGGGATACAGCATGAACGCGATAGACCACCAGAACTACAAGGGCGTTTGGCTTGAGCCGCAGGGGGGCGCAGAATGACAAAGTTCGTCTTCAAGCGCGTGCTGGAATCTTTGCCCGTATTCTTCCTGATTGTGACGGCGGTTTTCTTCATGGTGCGCTTCGTCCCGGGCGGGCCGTTTGACAAGGAGCGCGCCGTGAGCGAGGAAACCCTCAGCGCCCTCAATTCGTACTACGGGCTGGACGAATCTTTGCCGGAGCAGTACGTCAAATTCCTGGCAAACCTCGCCTGCGGAGACCTCGGGCCCTCGTACAAATACCCCGCCTGGAGCGTGAACGAGCTCATCTGGCAGAAGGCGAAAGTGTCCCTCCCCCTCGGGTTCTGCGCGCTGATTATCGCGCTTGCGGTCGGCCTCTCATGCGGCTTCCTCGCGGCTAAGAACCCCAATTCAAAATTCTCGGAAGCGCTCGACGCCTTCTCGCTGCTCGGCATCTGCCTGCCAGCTTACGTACAGGGCCCGCTGCTGAAACTGGCGCTTTCCCTCAAGCTCGGCGCCTTCAACGCCATGGGATGGCACGGCTGGCAAGACATGGTGCTGCCCTCCGTCACCCTCGCCTTTTTCTACAGCGCGTGGATAGCCAAGCTCTCAAAAAATTCAATGATTACGGAGCTCTCCAAAGACTACGTGCGCACGCAGCGCGCCAAGGGCGCGCAGGAGATTTCCGTGTTTTTGTGCGCGTCAAAAAGCGCGCTGCAGCCCGTCGTATCATACCTTGCGCCGGCCCGGGCCACCAAGCCTCCGGCGGACGGCCTGTGGACCTCGCCCCAGAAAAAACCCCCAAAAAACCGGCCCTCGCGGGTCCGGGTTGCGATGGTGC
>JAVBSZ010000208.1:0-3066 GCA_031556415.1 Opitutales bacterium
GTGATGCGCAGGGGGTTGTTGACTATGCGCGCGGCAAGGCCCTGGATTTCGTCGGAAAGCGTGGCCGAAAACAGGAGGGACTGCCGCCTGTGGGGAAGGTAGGAGGCTATCTTGTAGATGTCCTTTATGAAGCCCATGTCGAGCATCCTGTCGGCCTCGTCGAGGACGAAAATTTCGACGGCGTCAAACTCCAGCTTCTTCTGCTTGTGGAGGTCCAATAGCCTTCCGGGCGTGGCGATGAGTATGTCTACGCCCTCGGCGAGCGCGCGCACCTGCGCGCCCTGCGGAACGCCGCCGTACACCTTGGCGTGCGAAAGCCCAGCAAATTTTCCGTAGACGGAAACACTGGTGTTGATTTGTTCGGCGAGCTCGCGCGTGGGGGCGAGGATCAGCGCCCTGAACTGCTTGCGCGGCGTGTGCCTTCCCCTCATCAGCTTGTCAATGCTGGGCAGGACAAACGCGGCGGTTTTCCCCGGTCCCGTCTGCGCGCAGCCGAAGATGTCTCTGTCTGCGAGGATTGCGGGTATGGCCTCCCTCTGTATGGGGGTGGGGGATGAATACCCCGCGGCGTCTATGGCTTTGAGTATTTCCTGCGACAAAGCCATGCCGCCGAATTTCTGTGTATGCATAATTGTATATAAAATGAAGCGGGACATGCTTGCGGCGGCGCGGCAAATTGCAACAATTTATTTCCGGATGGGCGTATGCGCTTTAAAAGAGAATTTGGAATATGGTTTGAAAAAGCAAAATGAATAATCATTATTTTGCGCAATAGATTTGGGAATATGGCGCGGAAACTTTTATTTTACGGGTGCGGGTGTAGTCGGCTACATGGGCAGTCTCAAAACAAAAGTACCACGGGCATAGCTCAAATACATCCGCCAAATCCATGACAAGCGCAAGGGCAAGATCTCATCTGCTTATACTTCTGACGAACGTGATTTTCGGCGTGAACACCCCGCTGGTGAAGTACCTGCTCTCCGGCCGCCTCACGCCGGATTCCCTCACGGCCATGCGCATACTTTTTCCGTGCGTCCTCTTTTGGACTGTATCGCTGTTTCTCCCAAAGGAAAAAGTTTCGCCGAAGGATTTGTTTTTGCTCTTCGTCTGCGGCATGCTGGGCATAGTGATGAACCAGTGGATATTCGTTTCGGGTTTGCGCATCACCTCTCCGGTTGACGCGGCTGTGATAGTCACCTCCGTGCCGATAATCGTGATGGTGCTTTCGTTTTTCTTCCTTAAGGAAACGCTTTCCGGCCTTAAGATAGGCGGCGTGCTCACCGGGGCCGCGGGTGCGGTGTGGCTGGTGCTTCTTGCAAACGGAAGCGGCGCTTCCGCGGGCAGCGCCAGCCTGCGCGGGAACCTCATGGTGCTTGGCACATCCCTGCTTTACTCGGTGTACTTTGTGATATCAAAACCGCTCACGCTGAAGTATTCCGCCTGCACAATCATGAAGTGGATGTTTTTTTTCTCCCTGCTCATGGCGGCGCCGTTTTTGTATGACGACTTTCTTCTCTCTCCCGCGGTGGCGGGTACGGAAAATTCTTACGACTACCTCGCCTGCTTCTACGTCGTTTTCTTCGCAACCTTCCTCGCGTATTTTCTGATACCCATGGCGCTTCGCCATATGCGCCCCACGACGGTGAGCATGTACAACTACATACAGCCCGTCATAGCCACGGTCATCGCGATAATTTATTTCGACGCGGATATGACATGGCAGAAAATCGCATCCGCGCTGCTGATTTTTTCGGGCGTGTACATGGTGACCGTGAGCCGCGAAAAACACGCGCTGGAAACTTTGGAGCACAGGGCGCTTGAGAAAAGTTGAGGCAATTTTACTTGTCATAAGGCCAGAATAATTCTTACTTTCCCGCAGATTCATCTGAACATTCAACCATAGGAAACATCATGGCGGACAGGCGCACATTTTTAAAGACAATCGCGGCGGGGGCGGGGGCGTTGGCGCTTCCGGCCTGCATGAAATCGCTCGCGGATTCGGGCAAGCCGGTTAACATACTGCTCGTCTCCGGCTGGCAGGACGTGAACATTGGAGACATCGCCCACACGCCCGGCCTGCTTGAAGTATTGGAGAAGAACATTCCGAACGCAAAAATCACCCTCGTCAAGCTCCGCGCGGGAGCGCAGGCGGAGGCGATGATTTCAAAGCATTTCCCAAAGGTCAAAATACTGCATTCGCAGATTAAGGACGAAAAATTTACCGACCCTCAGCTGCAGGCGGATATCGAGGCGGGCGCGTATGACACCTTCCTGCACGGTTCCGGACCGAGCGTGGTGGGGCGCCGCTACCTTATAGCATGGGCTAAGGCCACAAAGAAGCCCTTCGGCGTTTTTGGCACGACGGTGCAGACCCCGACTGACGAAGTAGTAGGCATCCTCAAAAAAGCCTCCTTCGTCTTCACGCGCGAGACGGAGTCAATCAGGCACCTTGCCGACGCCGGAGTAACAGGTCCGGAAATCAAGTTCGTGCCCGACGCCACTTTCGGCATGACAATCAGGGACGAGGAATCCGCGCTCAACTTCATGAAGGAGCGCGGCCTCAAGGAAAGGGAGTTTATCTGCGTCGTCCCCCGCCTGCGCGTGACGCCGTACTGGCAGATAAGGAAGGAGAGCGCGGCGAGCTATTCGGAAGCCAAGAAGAAGGAGATTACCGACCTCAACAACAAATGGAAAGAGCCGGACCACGCCAAGGCGCGCGAGGCCATAATCCGCTGGGTGCGCGAAACCAAGAAGAAGGTTGTGATATGCCCTGAGATGACATACCAGGTTGAAATCATGGACGAGCTACTCATCAACCCGCTTCCGGACGACGTGAAACCCTACGTCCAGAAGCGCGGCTACTGGCTGCCCGACGAGGCCGCAAGCCTCTACTCGCGCGCCTTCTGCATATTGAGCTTTGAATGCCATTCGCCGATTATCGCGATGGCAAACGGCACGCCCGCCTTCTATCTGCGCCAGCCGCAGGACACCATCAAGGGCCAGATGTATTACGACCTCGGCTTTAAGGACTGGACCTTTGAGATTGAAGAATCAACGGGCAAGCAG
>JAVBSZ010000030.1:0-3538 GCA_031556415.1 Opitutales bacterium
TCATTGTTGCTTATGAAGCAGTATATATCCCTGCCGAAATCGGGAAGGAAATCGTAGCGGCCCTTTTCAAAAACTATTTTGACGCCGCCGCCAAGGCGCCTTGCCTCGTCGAGCGCGGCGATGACGGCGGGCGTGGCGTCCGCACAGCCTGGCTTTGCGCCAAAATCCGCCACATTTAAAACCTTCTGCGCCGCGCCCGCGGAAGCGCACGCGCAAAGCGCAAAAAACAATGCTCCAAACTTTTTCATAAAAATACCCCCTTGAAAATCAGACGCTTCCATATAGCCCGAAAAATATTTCCATGTCAATCTCGACAAAGCGCGCAAAATGGTTTTCTATAGGGAAAACGGAAAGGATTTTATGTCATCGGGTGATAAGGGATATTTTTCCAGAAGGGGCTTCATCAAGGCTGCGGCCTGCCTTTCGGCATTGGCCGTCTGCGGCGGAGCCGCATTGGCAGGGCGGGAAGAAAACATCCACCTGCGCAAACTCTGCCGCATGGCCGAAGACGGATATTTTGGAAAGATAGAAAAAATCTCCTTCGAACACGGCGAACTGAAAATACTCGGCGCGCATGGCCGCGGGCGCGCCGACGCCAATTCGCTCACAGCATCGGCAAAAGACATAGCCCTCTGCAAAACGGACCCCTCCCCCTGCGCGCTGTTTGAAAAAATCTCAAAAGAGTTTCGCGTTTAGCGCAGCGATTTGGGATGAAGGGCAAGGCGCAAAGAGTCGATTTGTTATTTGTTTTTAAGTCAGTGATTTTTTCAAAAGAGTTTGTTTCGTTTTAGCGCAAGAGAATAGTTCCGGCTGCCGCTTTTGATTCAGTGATTTTGGATGAAGAACGAGATTACCAAAGTTCATGAAATGGAGCTTTGGTAAGCATGCGGCTTCAGCCGCACCCCGGAGGGGCGAACCAACGCGGATTTGCCTAAGCAAACCAAGTTGTGAGTGCAATTGCGAAGCGCGCACGGGTGCGTAGCGTACTTGGATGTACGTAAGCAGTCGGGCGCGCGAAGCAAACGGAGTTGTTCGCCAAAAGCACTTATCAAAAGAGATAGCCGAGGTGGATCATGAAGGTTGGAGCCGCATCCGCGTCGATGCGCTCGGCCTTGTTCTTGGAAGTGCGGGTCTGCATTTCCCGGAAGAAGGCGCCTCCAATGCCGGCGCTAACGTAGGCGTGTTTTGTAAAATTATAGGTGCCGCCGGCGTAGACTTGGAGATAGCTGTCGCGGACGCTGCGCTTTTCGCCGAGGGAGTCGGGCTTGAGGCGATAGTATGAGTTTTGGTATTCGGCGGAAAGGGAGAGGACGAGGGAGGAGTCTCCAAAGACGTCGTAGAAGAGCGCGGCGCCGGCGAAGGTGCGCAGCTTGAGGCGCTCGGTGATCTTCCAGTCTATAAACACGACGGGTAGAGGGAGCCAGGATTCGTCAACGCGCGAATATGCGCCGACGCCGACGCCGAGGCTTATGGCGTCATTGAACGCGTACGTCGCGCCCAGCCCCGAGGAAAACTGCCGTCCTCCCCACATGTTTTCGCCAACCTGCGAGCCCAGCTTGAAGTTTGCAAAGGCGAACACTCCCCACTCGTCGTTTATGCGGCCCGTGTAGAAGGCGAGCGCGGAGGTCCTGTTCATCGCCGAGAAGGGGGCGAGCGGGGAGGAAAAGTCATAATAGCTGTAGGCGTAGTCCAAAGACAGCGTGAGAAAGTGCCTCATATTCCACGCGCCCTGCGCCTTCAAATTCACGTCCGCGGTATAGACGGCTACGTCCCCGCCGAATGCGTTGGAAACGTCGGCGGGGATGGCGCATTCGCCCATGCCGTCGACGCCCACGCCCATGTGCCACTGCGGGGCGAGCTCGCTCAAAATCGTGCCGCCGCCCGAAAGCGTCTGCCCCCGCGCGCAAAGCGCAACCGACAACAAAAACACCGCACAAACAAATTTCTTCATGCCGGACATTCTCTTTCCCCATCTCATATCCAGTCAAGAAGTTTGTGGGATGCGTAGTGATATGAGGGGAGTGCTCGTGCATTGTACCCTTTTTGCTTTCTCATTTTCATACACGCGCTGTAAGCGCGTCTTACTACTCACAGCTTTAGCGGCGTAAGAAAATAATTTGGCATCATCCTTTGGCGTAATTGAGCTATTGTTCGCCAACTTTGTTTAAGCGCGTCGATTTTGGATGCAGGGCTAGGCGCAAGAAAACCTCGCGCTGGGAGCGTACAAAATGGTACGTGACCTGTGCGAGGTTTTCGAAGCAACAACGCCCTGCGCCAAAAGCGACCGCTTAAATCAGTTGGTAGGTGCCCTGGGTGGGTACCGGATCTATAGGCTTCTCCATGCCGAGGCGGAGACTGTCGGGATCGGGCAGGTAGTTGAGCTGGGACTTTTCCTTGATCCAGCCGTACTTGAAGCGCTTGCCGGAGTAGGCGCTTTCGCGGCCTGCGATGGCGACGAGGCAGGAGTTGACCATGGTGGGCATGGTGTTGACGTGGGAGCCTTCGCGCACGTGCTTAAGAAGGAAGCGGTGCTCGTCAACAACGGCCTGTCCGAATTTCTTGTTCGGGTCCGCAGCCCAGGGCTTTTCGCCTGTTATGACCTGCGGGCCGCTGAAGGAAAGGCGCAGAGTGCCCTTGGTGCCCACTATCTTCTCCTCCATGAAGCCTGCGGTGTTGTCTTCCTGGCGGCAGAGGCTGCTGAGGGTCACGTTGTTCCCCATGTCGTAGGAGACGGCCATGTTGCTGAAGCGGTTGCCGCGCTTGGGCCACTCGTAATTGAGGCAGCGCCCGCCGCTTGCGATAACTTCCGCAGGCTCGCGGTCTCCGAGAGCCCAGAGGACGATGTCGAGGTTGTGTATGTGCTGTTCAACATGCTGGTCTCCGCTCGTCCAGCGGAAGGCCAGCCAGTTGCGTATCTGGTAGTCCAAAGTTTCGGGCGAAAGACCCTCGAGCTTTTCAGGGTACCAGCCTTCAAGGTACTTGCCGGCGTAGCGTATGCACTGCGCGGAGACGATGTCGCCTATCTGGCCGTCGCGCACGCGCGCCACGGCTTCCTGATAGGCCTCGTAATAGCGCGTCTGGGTTCCGCAAACGACGCAGAGCTTCTTGGAGTCCGCAAGCGGGGAGAGCTCGGTTGTGATTTTGCGCGCCTGCACGGGGTCTATGCATATCGGCTTTTCTGCGAAGATGTGCTTGCCCTGCTTGAGAGCCTCCTCGATGTGCAGCGACCTGAAAACCGGCGTGGTGGCGAGAATGACGACGTCCAACTCCGGAATGGCGAGAAGTTTTTTGTAGGCGTCAAAACCGATGAACTGCCTTTCTTTTGGAACATCGACGATTTTCTCGTCGGTTTTCGCGGCGTGATCCGTGACTTTTTTGAGGGAGTCCTCAATTCTGTCGGCAAAGACGTCGGCAACGGCGATGAGCTTGATGTTCTTGTCCGCGCTTATCATGTTGTTCATGGCGCCCGTGCCCCTGCTTCCGCAGCCTACAAGGCCCACTTTGATGACATCGCTGCCCTTGGCCGCGGCCAGGGAGT
>JAVBSZ010000176.1:0-3734 GCA_031556415.1 Opitutales bacterium
TTGGTTGACGCGACCTTCGCGGGCCTGGGCCGCGGCGCAGGCAACTGCCCCAGAGAGCTGCTCCTCGGTTTCCTGCACAACCCAAAGGACAGAATGCGCCCCATACTCAAGTGCATACAGGAGCACATAGAACCCATGCGCAAAACGCTCGGCTGGGGTTTTGACTATTCCTACATGGTGACAGGTTTCCTCAACCGCCATCCGGGACGCGCAATAAAGTTCAACGAGAGCGAGGACAAGACGAACATCGTAGGCTTCTACGACGAAATGCTCAAATAGCATAGTCAAAAAAACTTGCAAGGGCCGCCAAAAGCGGCTCTTTTTATTTCCTTAAAAATATGAAAAGTAAAACTGTTAAAATATTCTCGGCATCCGCGCTCATCCTTGCCGCGGCATTGACTGCGAGCGCATTCAGCCTGGGCGGCCTGGTTTCGTCGGCGACGGAATCCACGGGCACTTCGTCGGAAATCGAAAAGGAGATGGACGCGTTCGTCGGCAAATACGCCGCGGCCTGTTCCAACTTCATGACCGCGCGCGCCAAGGCCGAAAAGGCCTGCAAGAATGACGCCGCTGCCGCAACCTATGAGGCCTCCGCAAAGAGCATTCTTGAGGAGACGGACGTGAAGAAGATCTCCGCAGCAACGCGCGAAAGCATGAAGATTTCCCCCAAGGAAATGTACAAGAACGCGGACCTGACGGATGAAAACGTTATGACGAACGTGCAGGATTCCATATCGGCGTTTTCCGAAGGCTCTTCGCAGCAGCTTGCGCTCGCAAAGGAAGTCAGCGGCATCGCCTCCAACGCGAGCGCGGCCATGAAGTCCGCAGGCACGCTTGAAAAGGCAAAGCTCATAGCAAAATACCAGCCCTTCATAGACCTTTCAAAAGTGCTTCCCGAAGACGCCAAAACTTCCGCCGAAACGCTGGATTCCTACGTGGATTTTGCGAAGGAAAACAATATCGCGGTGGCCGCAAAATAACATTTTCGATATTCAAGATTCCAGGGGCCGCGTTTTGCGGCCCTTATTTTTTTGCAGGTTTGTTGAAAAGTTTTTGTTGATTTAACAAAGGCAAGGCGCAAGTCTTTCAAGCGTTTCATGTCATCAAATGTCAAAAATTTTCTCGGAAGGCTGGGGGTGGATTTTTTCGTGCTCGCGATATTCGCCTCACTCCTGTTGGCATGGCTTTACCCGTCGTTTGGCATAGACGGCGGGGCTTTTTCCCTGCGCAATATCGCGGAAGTCGGTGTGGGGCTGATATTCTTCTTCTACGGACTGCGTTTGAATTTGGGCAGGCTTAAAGTGGGGCTGAAGAATGTCCGCCTGCATCTGCTCATACATTTAAGCACCTTCATCTTTGCGCCGCTGCTGGTGCTTGCGGCAATGATGATTTTTGAAACTCCGCAGTACCATATACTCTGGCTCGGCGCGTTCTTCCTTGCGGCGCTGCCCTCGACGGTTTCGACGTCGGTCGTGATGGTCTCCATCGCGGGCGGCAACATTCCCGCGGCGATTTTTAACGCCAGCATCTCAAGCCTGCTCGGCGTTTTCGTCACGCCGCTTTGGATGCTGGTTTTTATTTCAAGCGCTTCGGGTTCGGGGGAGCTTTACGAAATATTTTTAAAGTTGATTATGCAGGTCATAGTGCCGATAGTCGCGGGCATTTCCCTCAACAGGTTTTTCGGGGGCTTCGCCGAACGCCATAAAAAAGCTTCGCGCCTTTTTGACCAGACCATAGTTGTGCTCATCGCCTACACCTCCTTTTGCGCGTCGTTTGCGGGCGGCATGTTTGAAAATTTTCGGCTCGCCGAACTCGCCGTTCTGGTGCTCGGCATGCTGCTTCTTTTCATCATTCTTTATTTCGGAATAATGCTGGCCTGCCGCCTTTTAAAGTTCGACAGGGCGGATACGATAACGGCGGAATTCTGCGGTTCAAAAAAGTCGCTCATGCACGGCTCCGTGATGTCAAAAGTCATATTCCAGGACGCGGCGCTTACGGGCGTCATACTGCTTCCCACGCTGATTTACCACGCAATGCAGATAATAATAGTAAGCGCCATAGCCCGCTCTTGTTCGCGCAAAACGGAGCGGACGGAGGGGTAGGCCAGGCGCCTACTTTGTGTCTGAATGGGTGAAGACGGTGACTTTGGCCTCCTGCCCGCCCATGTAATCCTTGGCCTTTCTCAAGGCGCGCGCCGTTGAAAGGGTGGGGTTGTCGTCCGTGTATTCGAATATGGAATCCGCGCCTATTTTTCTGCCCGCGCCCGAGCGCAGAAGTATGCGCATGAGGCTGGGCTTGACTTCGCACAGCATCAGGCGGCGTCCGGTATTGAGCATCTGCGCGGAGAGCTCCTCCAAATCCATGATGGAGGTGGCGTCTATATTTATCGCGTTGCGGAGCTTCAGGATGAGCACCTTTAAATTTTCGTCGTTGGAAATCCTGCGCAGCTGGTTTTGAAGGACGTCGCTTGCGCCGAAAAACATATTGCCCTCTATGTGCACGATGGAAATTTCGGGGTCCGGCCTTTCGCCCTTGCCGCCTATCTGCGAGAGCTCCCCGCCGTCCTGAAAGGCGTACTCCACTATTTCGGGCTTTGCGGCCTTCTTAAGAAAGAGCGCCACGCTCGCGCCGACGCCGACGTATATGGCGTCGTCAAGCGAACTCGCCATTCCGGTGAAGAGCGTGAGAAGAAACACCGCCGCATCCGACTTCGTGCTTTTGAGGGCGATTTTAATATTGCGCGGGCTTATCAGCTTAACGCCGGCGTACATCACTATTAGGGCTAGGGTCGCCTTCGGGACATAACCGAGAAGGCCGCCGAATATGAAAAGGAGAATCACCGTGAACGCGGCAGAAAAAACGTTGACCATCGTGGTCTTTGAGCCGCTCATGCTGCCCAGCACCGAACGCGCAAGTGAGCCCGAGGCCGTCATGCCGGAGAACGCCGAGCACGCCGCGTTCGCCATGCCGAGGGAGAAAATCTCCTGGTTGGTTTCAAACCTGTCTGAAGATTTCGAGGCCAGGCTTTTGCCTATCGAAACCGCTTCCAGCGTGCAAAGCAGCGCGAGCGCGAAGGCGGAGATGACGGTCTGGCGCACGGGCATCAGCGTGAAGTCCGGCAAAGAGAGGTCCCACGAAGTGAAACGGACTGCGCTGAGCTTTGTCACTTCAAAATGCGTTAATTCAGAAACCGCGTAAAAGCACGCCGACACCAAAATGAGCACGAGCGCTTCAGCCGGAAGCTTTGGAAAGAACTTTTTAAGCGGATAAAGCACCGCCAAAGATGCCGCCGCCGCAAGAACGGGCTGCCATTGCGCGTCTTTAATATGGCGCATGGTGACAACGCAGACGTCTATGAAAGTGTAGGGGCTCTCGTTTTCTGCAAAGCTTATGCCAAGCACGTGTTTGAGCTGGTTTATGATTATCAGAAGCGCCGCCGCAGTGATGTACGCCGTAATGACCGTGCGCGAAACGTAGGATATCACGTTCGTGATTTTAAGCGCGCTCGTGAGAATCAGAAAGACGGCGACCATCAGCACGATGGCGGCGGTGGCAGCCGCGCGTTCCTCCTCCGTGGTCAGGTTTGCGGATGCGAAGGCCGTCATGAGCATGACCGCCGTGGCGTTGCTCGGCCCGAATATCACGAATTTTGATTTTGAAAACAGCGCGGATACGAGCCCCGCAACGATGCTTCCGAATATCCCGTAGGAAAGCGGAAGGCCCGCAATCATCGC
>JAVBSZ010000010.1:0-4674 GCA_031556415.1 Opitutales bacterium
TGCCGAAATATTCGGAACTCCTCTTCGTGTACTGATTCGCGGAGGCAAAAAAAAAGCGCGTTCAACTTGTGAACGCGCTTTTTTTGTCAAACCGTTTTTTTACTTGGCCTTGGGGCAGGCTTTGGCGCACTTCTTTGAAAGCTCGTCGGCCTTGGCCTTCCACTTCTGCGCCTCTTCCGCGTTCTTTTCAACGCCCTGGCCGTTTTCGTACATGGTCGCAAGGTTCCTGCAGCAGTCCGCATTGCCCATTTCTGCGCCCTTCTTGAAGAGATCAAAGGCCCAGCAGAAGCTCTGGTCAACACCTTCGCCCTTGTAGTACATGGCGCCGAGGTTGTTGTAGGCCTCCGCACTGCCGTGGTAGGCGGCGAGCCTGTACCACCTCTGCGCCTGCTTCAGGTTCTGGTCAACGCCGAGCATGTTCTGGTAGCAGTAGCCCACGTCGTTCTGCGCGGGCGCGTACTTCATTTGGGCGGACTTCATCTTGAGGGCAAAGCCCGTGGGAAGGAGCTTTTCAACGCCCTGGCCCGCGTAGTACATGCAGCCGAGGTTGTAGGGGGCGGCGGCGCTGCCGTTATCACCCGCCTTGGTGAACCATTCTATGGCCTTGGCAAAGTCCTGCTTCACGCCCAGCCCGTCGCGGTACATCACGCCGATGTTGTTCTGCGCCTCGGCGTCTCCGCCTTCTGCGGCCTTCGTGAACCACGTCATGGCCTGCGCGGAATCCTGCTTTACGCCGATACCCTTGAGGTGCATGTAGCCTATGCTGCACTGGGCCTTTGCGTTGCCCTGGTCGGCTGATTTGGTGTACCAGTCCAAAGCGGTCTGGTTGTCCTTTTCGGAGGAGTTCTCCCCGAAATACATGTTGCCGGCGCGGTACTGCGCGCAGGCGTCTCCGGCATTGGCCTTGTCAAGCGTGCTGGAGACGGATTCCATCTGAATGTGGGACGTGCAGGATGCCACCAGCAGCGCCGAAATGAATGCGAAACTTAGTTTTTTCATGTAGGAGAGCGTAGGTGATTTTTTTTAATACGCAACAAAAAAACCGCCCCGTTCAAAAGGCGGCTTCTGATTGCGGATGATTGAAAAAATCAATTCGCAAGAAGGCTCTTCCCGTTCGGCGCGGGCTTGAGAGAAGAGATATCGACGTTGAAGTTGTCGAGGACGGTGGGCGCAACGTCCACGCTCAGACCCTCCGCGCGCAGACGGGGGCAGTTGGATATCAGCCAGGTGTCCGGAGCCCATTTGTGGCCCTTTGCGTTCTCTGGGTCCCAGCCGTGGTCGGTGGTGACGAGTATGAGCGTGTCATCGTAAAGCCCCCGCGCTTTCAGGAGCGCAAAAATTTCGCCGAGTTTAACGTCAAGGAGCTTGCGCGCCTCGTAAGCCTCGGGCGTGTCTCCGCCGTACTTGTGCCCCTCAAGGTCCGGACTGCGGAAATGCAGAAACATCAGGAAGGGCTTTTCGCCCAGCTTTGCAATCTGGGGAAGCGCGGCCTTTGCGGTTTCTTCGGTGAGCTTGTCGGCGTCGTCAAAGAAGTCCATCTTTTCCTTTGCAAGCAGGTAGGGGCCGCCTTCCGAAACGTAGTCTGCGGGCTCCTTTGCGGAGATTGTTGCGTTGGCCTCCTCCGCCGTCTGAGCGCCGACGTTGCCGTGCTTGGACGATATGAAAACCGTCGTCATATCGGGGTTCCTTTCCTTGACCCGCTCGAATATCGTGTAGCCGCGCGGAATGGGGTGGAATTTGGAGTTTGAAACCACGCGCACGGTTTCGGGGCGCAGGCCGGTAAGCATGGTCGCGTGGCCGACCTTGGTGCAGGTGGCACGGTCCAATATCTGGAGGGTAGACGCGTTGCCCTCGCCATTCAGCGCCTTGAGATTCGGCATTTCCCCCGCCTTGAAGTGCTCGTGTATCTTGCGGCGGTCAAAGCCGTCAAGGCTTATTAGCAGGACGTTTTTGTATTTTTTGGGAGCGCCCTCAAAGGCCTTGTGCACAAGGGGCGCGGGCTTCACATAGTCTGGATACTTCTTTTTGGCCTTCTCCTTGTCCTCGACGAATTCGATTTCCGAATAGGTTATCGCACCGTCCTTGTCCATGTCGAACCTCTCAAGCAGCGCGGCGTCCCCGCCGATTTCCGCGGGGGAAAGGAAGTTGTCTCCGTTCTTATCCAGATGCCGCAGGCTCTTGTCCAAAGGCCATTCGCAAGGGTAATGCGGTTGCGCGAAAGCACCCGCGCCCGCGAACAGAAGCGCGGCAAAAAACATTTTTTTTGTCTTAATCTTCAGCATAAAATTTTCCCTATAAATTTTCCAATGCTGACAAATCTATACGGTTCTGTTCGGAAAATTCAACCAAATCCTGCGTGAGAGGCGCGGTAAAAACCACCCCGGGAAAGATTTTTGAAAAGTCAACGCGCCAAGCGTGCAGGGCCTGCCGCGGAAGCGGAAGCACTTTCGCCATTTCGTCGGTGAAGCCGCCTTCGATGAAATCAAGGTACAGAGTTTCGTCGGGCCCGTAGATTTTGTCTCCAGCCACGGGGTGGCCGAACCACTGCGCGTGCGCGCGTATCTGGTGCTTGCGCCCCGTTATGAGCTCCACTTTGGCGAGGCTGTACGCGCTTGAACTTGATTGCGGGCGCAGGGATTTGAATACGCTTACCGAATGCTTGGCGCTGCCCTTCCTCGCGCAGCAGCACTGCTTGATTGCCACAAGGCTTGCCGCGTCCTCAACCAGCGGCTGCGCGATGACCGCCGTGCCTAGAAACTCGCCCTCAAGGATCGCCAGATAGTCTTTGCCCACAGACCTGTCTTCAAGCGCCTTCTGCGCGGCGCTCGCGGTCTTTTTGTTTTTTGCGAGCATCACCACGCCGCTCGTCTCCCTGTCCAGACGGCTGATAAGGTGGAGTTCGTCGCAGCCCGAATATTCGCGCGCGGCGCCCACGAGGCTCGAAAGCGGCCCGTTCTTTGAGGGGTGGCAGACGAGCCAGCCGGGCTTGTTGAGCGCGAGCCAGTTTTCATCCTCGTAAATTATCCACGAGGGAAAGTCCGCCAGATCGACGAGCGGTGGCTCTTTTCCGAAATATTTTGTGTCCATACGATATGTTAAATCTTATTTGCGGTGGTCAGCGCGACCGCGCCGAAGGCCATGCTTGAATATTTTGCGCCGGCAAAGCCGCAGGAGTTTATCAGATTCGCCAGCTCGCGCTGCGCGGGGAATTCGCGCGTGGTCTTGGCAAGGTAGGAGTACGGCTCCTTCTCGCAGCCCAGCAGCAGCGCGGCGTTGGGGATGACGAAGCGCATGGCGAAATCCTCAAAATATTTGAGGACCCATGGGGCGCGCGCCACTTCGAGAATGTTGAGGGAGCCCCCTTTTTTGAGCACGCGCGAAAGCTCCTTCAGGCACTTGGCCCTGTCCTTGAAATTGCGGAAGCCGAAGGAAATCGTCACGGCGTCAAACGCGCCGTCCTCAAAGGGCAGGCTCTCACAGTCCGCAAACATGAATTCCAATTTTTCCTTTTCAGAGGCTTCAAGCTTTTGCGCCTTTGCGCGCGCTATATCGAGCATGCCATCGCAGAAATCCGCACCCGTGATTTTCACATCAAGGCCGTTTTTGCGCGCTGCCTTCAGAATCTCAAAGCAGACGTCCCCGCTGCCGCACGCCATGTCCAAAACGCGCGCGGATTGCGGAGCAGCCTTCAGCGCGGCCCTGACGAGGCGCGCGCGCCAGACCCTGTCAAAACCCAGGCACATGGCGCGGTTCATCATGTCGTACTTGGGAGCTATTTTTGCGAACATCCCGCTGACTTCGCCCTCGGCGCGGGATTTGGAGTCGGGAAGGCTCATTGAGGCCCGCCCTGCCCCGCGTTGGAGCGCGCCGTAGCGAAGGAATCCACCACCCATTTTGAGAGCTCGTCGTCCGGCTTCAATACAGCCGCGAGGCTTATGACGAACGCGGTCTTGCCCACGTTGCGCGATATTATCGCCAGGCCGTGCTGGAAGTCCTTGAACTTGTCCGTGCAGAGGGTCATCAGGGACTTGTCGCTGTCCACGGATTCCGAAATGAGCTCCCGCGTAGCGTCCCCGTCGAATGAGATGGTGATGCCGTGAGCGGCCTTGAAGGCCTCGCAATAGCGGTCGAGGTCTTTCAACATCTCGTCATTGCGCAGGTGGCTGTGCTCGAGGAGTATCTTCTCAAGCTGCTTGCGCGGGTGCTCAACCGTGCCCGTGTCCACCTCGAAGTTCTTTACGCCCGCGCTGGGAAGCTCGAACTTGAAGTTCCTGAAAGTTTTTTCGAGCACCGTCATTAGCCCGCGCGCGCCCGTGAGCTCCGCATACGCGAGGGCCGCGATTTTGTCCACGGCCTCCGGCGTTATTGAAAACTCCATGCCGTAGCCCTTGAAATCCTCCCTGTACTGGCGCAGGATGGAGCCTTTTGAGGACTTCAGTATCTCCGCAAGGTCCGGCACTTTCAGGCTTTCGCAGGCGACGCGCACGGGCAGGCGGCCTATGAATTCGGCCTCGAAACCGTAGTCTATGAAATCCTTGGTTTCGGCCAGCTTGAGGAAGTCCGAAGCGTCCTTCTTTTCCGCGCCTTCCGCCGCCCCCGCAAAGCCTATTTTTGAGGCGCTCATGCGCTTCTCTATGCTCTGCGCCAAATCTTCAAAGGCGCCGCTGACTATGA
>JAVBSZ010000112.1:0-10560 GCA_031556415.1 Opitutales bacterium
CCAAAAATCCGCTGCGCGGTGCAGAGGAATTCCCCGCGCGATTTCGGCGTGCCGAAGGAGGCGAGGGATTTTTTTTCGCCGTGCAGGTTGTAGTCCGTAAATTCGCGGTTGAAGCTTTTTGCGGCGTCGGGCGCAAAACCGGCCTTGCTCAGGCCGAAGCTGGAGCGCCTGATGTTTCGCCTTTCAAGTTCCGCGTCCAGTGTGCGGCGGTAGAGGGCGGTGATGTTTTTTACGTAGCCGCCGTCTTTGAGGCGGCCTTCGATTTTGAATGAGCGCACGCCGGCGTCCAGCAGGTCTCCGAGGCTTGCGGCGCGGTTCATGTCCTTGAGGCTCAAGTAGTGTTTTTCGCTTCCGACGACGTTGAAATCCGCGTCCAGAAGCTCGTAAGGCATGCGGCAGGGCTGGGCGCATTCGCCCCTGTTGCCGCTGCGCCCGCCTATGGCTTGGCTTAAATAGCACTGCCCGCTGTAAGAGACGCAGAGCGCGCCGTGCACGAAAACCTCTATGCGGCATTTCACGCTCCGCGCAATCTCCGCGATTTCATCGAGAGAAAGCTCCCGCGCGAGCACGAGAGTTGAAAAGCCCGCGGCTTCGAGAAGCTTTGCCTTCTCCACGGAGTCTATGTGGCACTGCGTGCTGGCGTGTAGCGGCATGGTCGGAAGGCCGGAAGAGGCCAGGCCCATGTCCTGTATTATGAGCGCGTCGGCCTTGGCGTAGTAGAGCCGCCAGGCTAGGTCTTTCGCGGCGGAGAGTTCTCCGTCAAAGAGTATCGTGTTTAAAGCGATATAGACCTTTGCCCCGTACGCGTGCGCAAAGCGCGTCAGTTCGACAATTTCGCCGACATCGTTGGCCGCCGCCCTGCGCGCGCCGAAGCAGTCCGCGCCTATGTAGACCGCGTCCGCGCCCGCCAGAATAGCGGAGCGCGCGCAGGCGCAGTCCTTTGCGGGGCTGAGCAGTTCCGCGCGGTCTTTCATTGCCGCAAACATGCTTCCGCCTCCGCCGCTTTACAACATAAAACTTGTCTGGCGGCGCAAAATTCCCTAGCGTGCGTGAAATAATACGCCAATGAAACCGACGCTCTTTCTTTTCTTAAGCATGTTTTCCTCATGCCTCTGCGCCAACGAGCTTCTGCAGAAGCCGACCGCGCCGCCTCCAAATCTGCTGGACCCCCAGGAAGCCTACCTCATAGGCCGCGCGGACGAGTTCGCAAAAGTCGTGGATAAAGACGTGAAGTTTTCCGAAGGGCCCGTCTGGAGGAAATCCACGGGCGAAGTGTTCTTTACCGACATCCCCAAAAACGCGATATACCGCTGGACTCCGCAGGACGGCAAGACGCTCTTCAAGCGGCCCGCGGGGCTTCTCGAAGGCAAGCTTGAACGCAAAATGACGGCCGGCGCAAACGGACTTGCGCTCACGCCGCAGGGTGAGCTCGTCATCTGCGACCAGGGCAACAGGCGCATAGTGAAGCTCGACGAAAAGACCTTCGCCGTCGAGACGCTGGCGGATTCCTTCGTGGGCAAGCGCCTCAACCAGCCCAACGATGTATGCGTCTCAAAGGAGGGAGAAATATTTTTTACAGACCCCGCGCTGTGGGCGCGCAACGGCGGCGAGATTGCCGAAAATGATTTGGACTTCAACGGCGTCTACCGGCTTTCAAAGGAGGGCGAAGTAAGCCTCATCGACATCTGCCACATACCCAACGGAATCGCGCTTTCTCCCGACGAGAAGGTTCTCTACGTGGCGAGTTCGCGCGGGGAAGACCCCTGCATAATTGCCTACACGCTCTCCGCGGACAGGAAAAAATTTGAAAATAAGAACGTGTTCTGCAATTTCAGGCTTTGGGAAAAATCCAAAATAACAGGCACGCCCGACGGCCTTGCTGTGGACAAGAATGGCTACATTTACGCCACTTCAAACGGAGGTCTTCACGTGTTTTCACCGGCGCTCAAGCACCTCGGCTACGTCGAATTTGAGAAAGCCATCTCCAACTGCTGTATCATTGAAGACGAAAGCGGCGAGCCCAAGGAGCTCTTCATCACGGGCGTCGGCGCCGTGTGGGTCGCGGACGTGCAGAAAATCCTCAAGGCGCTGAAGTGATTTAATAATATTCCAGCCGCAGCTTCTGCCTGCGCCGCAGCCTGTAATAGAGGAATGCGCAGAATGCTGCCAGAATCCAAAGCGCGGCCCAGCCGTCGGTAAGCGCGCGCGTGCCGTAGATTTCCTGAGCCTCCGGCGTCATCGCGGAAGTGTCAAAAAACGTTTTGTACGAAAGCAGCATCCAGACTATCCCCGCGTGGAATGCTATGGGGCTTGCCAGCGTGCGCGAGAAAATGTAGAGCAGGCACAGAGCCACCCCGAAGAGCATAAGGCTGCCGAACTTCATGGCGTCAAACGTCAAGAAAACGCCCATGGTGTCGTAATAGGCCACGATGAAGCCCGTGTCCCAGTTTGCATGCAGAACGCCGCCCTCGATATGGTTGAAGATGTCCTTTGACACCTTGAAATGCTTGTACGCGAAAAACGCCGAAGATAAAACCACGCCCGCCGTCACGCCCCACGCCGTATAAAAGCTCCGCATTATCAGCGCGCGGAATACGACCTCTTCAAGCAGGCCCACTATCATCGCGCTAAAAAGCCCGCCGAGAAGCGCCCTGAGCGCCTTTGAAAATGTCAGGTTCTCCGCGGGGGCCGCTCCGCCCATGAAGACCTGCAGCGCATAGATGAAAACGGCGACGAGCACGCCCAAAATAAAATAGCGGAAGAATTTTTTTATCGTTCTGGATTCAATTGAAAGCCCGAGGTTGCGCAGTGAAATCAGTCCGCAGGTTTTAAGAATCCAGGGCAGGGCGAGGATGATGGGAATCCAGCGCAGCCTGTCGTAGAAGGAGTGCACGCCCTTGCCGACGAGCCAGCGGGTGGTGTCCGTCCGCCATTCGCCGTCCGCCCATTGGGCAAGCCAGTATGTCGGCGGCGTCAGCAGCGCCGCAAAAAGCGTTGCAAAAACATAGACGCCGAAAAAGAGCGCAACGCCGCGCGTCGATTTTTCCCAGATGTTCAAATCGAACAGCATCAGCGATTTTTCTTTTTTCAGGAACATGGCGTGGGAGGGTGTAATATTGCGTTTTTTTTACAAAGCTCAAAAGGGAAGGGGGAGTCAACCCTAATATCGTTCAAGGCCCGCGCAAGATGGCGCATACAAACAAATGCGGCCCTGATTGGGGCCGCATTTGTTGCGGGAACGGATGTTGGACTGAGATATTCTCCGTCCGTTATTTGCGTCTTCTGCGGATTGCGAAGAGGAGCGCGATCAGGCCGAAGAGCGCCGCGTATTCCGCGGGCTCGGGGATGTTGTCGAGCGTCGCCACGAGCTTGTTGCCGTCCTTGATTTCAAGCGTGATCTTGTCCGTCTCAAGGCCCTTTAAAAGCGCCGTGAAGTCCGAATCCGTGAAGTCCGTGGAATCGAACGTGAGTATCACGTACTGGCCGTCGGCGATGCCGTCGAAGACCGAGAAGTCTATCTCGAACACGGAGCCCGCGCCCTTTGTGAACGCGCCCGAAAGTTCTATGACGTCGTTGCCCGCGGAGTTGATGTCCACAAGGATTTTGCCGCCGCTCCACGCCAGGCTCTCCGCCTTGATTTTGCCCACCTTCTGCGTGTTCGCGACGGTCGTGCCCGCGCCCACAGCGCCCAAAGCCCCGCCAGAAAGCGTGATGGCGCCAACGCCGTAGCCAGCGTCATTGTCCGCGCCGTCCGCACGCAGATGCAGCGTACCGCTCTTCACCGCCACGCTCCCGCGTATGTAGTTCTGGCCCGTCAAATACTGCACCAAATTCCCGTCTGCGCTGTCTAGCTCGAGATTAAGAAGGCTGCCCGCAGTCACCGTGGAAACGTCCGCCACACCCGAATCAAAGTCGCTTATCCGCGACGAATAAAGGTTCGTAGCGCTCCCGTTCAGCTTCAGCGTAAGGTTGCCTATCTCGCCCGTCGATACGTCGCCGTTCGTAGTGTGTATGCTGATTGCCGAAGTGCCGTCGCCCCCCTTGATCCCGCCCGCCGTGATAGACGTATCTATCTGGCGCGTCGCATTCGCGTTGTAATAGTCATCCGTCAGCATCTCTCCCATGTTGTTTATCGCGCCCTCAATGAACAGCCCGTTGCCGCCGCCGGTGATGCCGCGCAACGTGACCTTTGAGCCGCTCGTCACCTTGTAGTCCTTTGCGATTGTATATGTGCCGGCGAAATTTGCGTAGATGTCTCTGGCGTTCGCGTTGTTGATGACATGGTCTCCGGAATTGACAAAGGTCAGGCCCGAACCGCCCCTTATGTTGAAGGACTGTCCGTTCTGCGTAAAGCCGGACATCTTAATGTTCGCCGCAGTACCGAGGTTGAATGAGTCTCCGTCGACCGTGACGACGCCCAAATCCAGCGTTTTTCCGGTTACGCCCGACAGGGTGACGTTCAGCGCGCGGTCCGTACTCATGTTCGCCTTGATGTTGGTTGCGGCTATGTTCAAATCCGACCTCAGGTCTATGTTGAAAGTTGTGGCGTTCACTTCCAGCAGCTCAATTTTCGGTGCTTCTGTGTAGCCTGCGGAGTTGAAGCCTATTGTGGAGCCCGCGGCGGTCGAGGCCACTTCAACCTTGTTTATATGGACATTCCTTGTCGTAAGCGCCGTAGCCGAAAAATCTCCGAAATTTATGCGGCCAGCCGTTGTGCTGAATTTTACGATGTTCACATCCGCATCCATGAACGAATTGTTGGCCTTGCGGATAGTCATCATGCCCGTGTTCTTCTGCTCCATGGTTCCGGTAATTACGAGCTTGGAGCTTATGTAGCCGTCCGTACCACCGTAAGATAGCGTGTTTGACGCTATTACGAAATTGTAGCCGCCGGTGACGAAGTCTGAAGTAAGATTCGCATAGGTGGCCACAAGGAGCTTGCTGCCGTCCTGCTGGGTTACAATGGGGATGACCTGATTTTCAGCAGCCGTGTCCGCATTGCGCAGAAGCAGCAGCCTGTCCGACGCCGCGGAATAAGTGTAAAAGATGCTGTCTGCGGCGCCGGGCGGAGTGGTCGTCTCGGCAATCGTGCCCGCCGCGTCCAGCTTCCAGTAATAGTTCGTCGTCGAGGCGGCCGTGAGTACCGTTCCCGCCCACGGCTGCGTCATTGAGCCTGGAAACAGGTAATAATCCGTAGCCTGCGCCGCCGTCGCGGCGACACTTGCCAGTAAAATTGCACAAAACGTTTTTTTCATGGGAATACCCCTTTTCTTACCTTTTGATTTTTGAATACGCCCACTTTTTATCTTAAAATGCGCATCTTGGTCAATTAGAAAGGCCTTGTTTTTGCCGAAAAAGCCTCAAATTTCCTCAAATCCCGCGAACGCGCGTTCGCGGGAGCGGGGCGTCCGCCTATTATTTCTGCTTTTTGCGACGGACGGCGAAGAGGAGCGTTATGAGGCCGAAGACGGCGGCGTAGTGCGCGGGTTCGGGGATGACGCTGTTGTATATCGCAACAAGCTCTTTGCCCTCGCGGATTTCAAGCTCGATTTTGTCGCTCGCGATGCCGTTGATGAGCACCGTAAAGTCGTCCTTGTCGAATGTCGTCGAAATAAAGGAGGCTATGACAAACTCCCCGCCCGTGATTTCCTGAGAGATTGCGAAGTCTATTTCATAAAGGCCGTCTCCGTCCTTGCCGAAAATTCCGTTGAGGTCGATTTTGTCGGCGGCGCCGTTGGCGATGTCCACCATCAGCCTGCCGCCGCTCCATGTCATGTTTTCGCCCTTGATGACGCCGACACTTTCCGCGTTCTCAACAGTCGTTCCCGCGCCCACCGCGCTGAGCGCGCCGCCTTTAAGGAAGATGTCGCCCACGCCGTGTTTTGCGGCGTTATCTTTGCCGTCCGCGCGCAGGTGGAGCGTGCCGCTCTCCACGGTCACGCTGCCGCGTATGAAATTCTGCCCCGTAAGGTACTGCACCATGTCGCCGTTTGCGCTGTTGATGTGCAGGTTGATTTTGCTGCCCTGCACGACGTTGGAAAGGTCGCTCTCCGCCGAATCAAAGTCGCTAATGCGCGAGGAATAAATCTCCGTGGCGTCGCCGTTAAGCCTGAGCGTTAGGTTGCCGTAGTATTCGGTGGAAGACTTGCCGTTCTGCATGTATATGGCGACGCCGGTAGTGCCGTCGCCGCCCTTGATGCCGCCCGCCGTGATGGAATATTCAAGCGCCCTGTGGGTTGTTCCGTTTTCAACGTAATAGTCATCCATGTATATCTTGCCGTTGTTCTCTATGGAGCCTTGGATGACAAAGGTGTTCGGGTTTGCGTTGCCGCCCGTGACGCCTCGAAAGCGCAGCGTAGCATTGCTTGCGACGGAGAGGTTCTTTTCTATTGTAAAGCCTCCATAATAGAGCGCCAGCGTCATTTGGCGCTCTCCGCCGCTTACCGTGTAGTTGTTCTTTACGCTGACCTTCCTGGAGGTTTCACCCGAATTCAGCAGGAAGGTTCCCCCGGTGTGCGCGACGCTTTCAATGGTCAGGTCTGCGCTGGCATAGAGGGCTACGCCGTATGCCGCTTTAAGAGTTCCAAGGTTCGAGGCTCCGCCGCTTACGGTAAAGTTCGTCGCACTTTTGATTTCCGTAGTGCCGACATTAAATCCGTTCGTGGAAGAAATGGTCGTGTTTTTGCTGGCGCCGGCACCGACGCTGAGGGTTGTTATCTCCGTCACGCCCGCAGAGGTGGATTTCAAAGTGGCGCCCTCCGCATAAAGGCCGACCGTGCCGTAGCTCGACGTTCCGGAAGTGAGTGTTCCCGACGCGTTGAAAGTTGCAGTGCCAATTTTCCCCGGCGAAACCGAAGCGGAAGTGAAGCTGGAGCCCGCCGCCGTACTGTTAAAGACGATGGCGCTTATGTCTTTGGCCGTTCCGGTGGCGGTGTATGTGACTTTCGAATTCGCGCCGGTGAAATTTATCGTGCCTATATCCATCACGCCCGCCTCCGAATACAATTCGGTTTGCGCGTTCGCAACCTCGAGGTTGATTGTGCCTATTTTGAGGTCTCGCACCCTGTTTCCGCCGCTTGTCGCAAATCTGACAAGGCCGGTCCCGTTTAGCCGGAGGGTGTTGATGTCGAGGTCGAACTGCTGCGTGGCGTCACCCGCCCTGCGGATTTGCAGAACGGAACTGCTGTTTTGCGTGAGGGTCTCCGTTATTGTGAGCTTGGTTGCGTATTTGGCCTCGTTGTTGGAGACAAGCTCAAGTATGCCCGTTCCTCCCTGCGTGTGGTTGAAGGACATATTGGCGTAGCTTGCGGTGTATACGCCGTCCGCAAGCGGGACGTTGGTTCCCCTGACCAAGACTTGGTTGGCGGTGCTGCCGGGTACTTTATAATTTATATAAAGGCTGTCCCCTGCGCCGGGGTTCCCTCCGGATGTATTGGCGAGGATGGTGCAGGCTTCATCCGCGTACCAGTAGGCGTTAAATTGGCCGGTATAGGGCTGACTTACGCTGCCTTTGGGGTCTAGCCAATAGTCTGCGGCGGAGAGGTTCTGCGCGAGGAAGGCTGCGGAAAGGATGAGTATGATATGCTGCTTTTTCATAATTAGGAAATTTTCCCTTTATATATCGTAAATGGAATCATTGATTCAAACGTTTGAGGAATAGTCAAGAAATTTGACGCTTTTCTTTATAATTGCACGCACGCATATTCGGAACATTCTGGTTTTACGGAAGTTTAGATGCGGAAATTTTGCGCAAATTGCAGGCAATCCCGAATTTCTCATAAAAATCAGGGAAATTTCGTATAATTGTCAAAATTAGGCGGGTCAAAGCGTTTCTGCGTCGGACATTTTTCGCGCGTTTTTAGGTTGAAAAAAATCCGCCGCCGTAAAAACTCTGCGGCCTTATGAATGACAGACGAAGCCCCGAGGAAGGTATGGCGCGCGCGCTTGAGCGACGCAACGAACGCATCGCCGCATTGCGCGGAGAATGGGGGCGCGTCTTCGCCGCCGCGTCTGAAAAAAAACTGGGGCCCCTCACTTTTGAGATAGGCTGCGGGCGCGGGCATTTTTTGAGCGCCTACGCCGCCGAGAACACGACGGAACTCTGCGTCGGCATAGACCTTATCAGCGAACGCGTGAAAGATTCCGCCCGCCGCGCCCGCAATTTGAACGCCGAAAACGCATTCTTTTTGAAGGCCGAGGCCTCCGAGTGCCTTGAGGCCCTGCCTGAAAACGCGCGCCCCGCAAAAATCTTCATCATGTTTCCGGATCCCTGGCCCAAGAAACGCCACCACAAGAGGCGCCTGATGCAGCACGGCTTCCTGGACATGCTCGCCTCATACTCGGCTACGAGCGCGGCGCTCTATTTCCGCACGGATTTCGACGAGTACTTCGACTGGGCCAAAGAGAAGCTTTCCGAGAACCCGAACTGGAAAATATCGGAGGGAGAAAACCTGCCATTTGAGGCCGTCTCGCAGTTCCAGCGCATACTTCCGAATTTCCAGACCGTCTGCGCTAGGCGCGTTTGAAGCCCATCCCCTCAAATACTCCGCAACTTTTGCCCGCGCATGCCGTTGCGGAAAAATAAGAAAAAATAGCTTGATTCGCCCGCCGCTTTGGCAAAAATCCGCCCTCGAATTTGGGGATGTTTTCAAATTTCAAAAATCCTAACACAAAAAGGAAAAAAGTAATGATAGACAGAAAAGACATAAAGAACAAGGCGCTTCTGGAGTGGGTCGACAAAATGGCCGCGCTCACCACGCCCGACAGCGTTCAATTCTGCGACGGCTCACAGGAAGAAGCCGACGCGCTCTTCAAGATGATGGTCGACAAAGGCGTCGCCACCAAGCTTAACGAGCAGAAACGCCCCGGCAGCTATTATTTCCGTTCAGACGTGCGCGACGTCGCCCGCGTCGAAAGCCGCACCTTCATCTGCTCAAAGAATAAGAAGGACGCAGGCCCCACCAACAATTGGATGGACCCGAGGGAGATGAAGGAAAAACTCCACGGCCTGTTCGCCGGCTGCATGAAGGGCCGCACGATGTACGTGATTCCCTTCAGCATGGGCCCCGTGGGCGGCCCCATCTCGCAGATAGGCGTTGAAATTACGGACTCCGCGTACGTGGTTGTCAGCATGCGCATCATGGCGAGGGTTTCCAAACAGGTTCTCGACGTGCTGGGTGAAAACGGCAAGTTCGTTCCCTGCGTGCATTCGGTCGGCATGCCCATCAACAAGCCAGAAGACGACGTCCTCTGGCCCTGCAACCCCGAAAGCACCCATATCGCGCATTTCCCCGAAGAGCGCCTGATTATGAGCTTCGGCTCCGGCTACGGCGGCAACGCGCTTCTCGGCAAAAAGTGCCTCTCACTGCGCATAGCTTCCGCCATGGGCAAGGAAGAGGGCTGGCTTGCCGAGCACATGCTCATTCTGGGCGTCAAAGAGCCCAGCGGCCGCAAGACCTACGTTACCGCCGCTTTCCCGAGCGCCTGCGGCAAGACCAACTTTGCAATGCTCATCCCGCCCGCCGAAATGCGCAGCAAGGGTTGGGAAGTCACCTGTGTTGGTGACGACATCGCCTGGATCAAGCCCGGTCCCGACGGCAAGTTCTACGCCATCAACCCGGAAAACGGCTTCTTCGGCGTGGCCCCCGGCACGAGCGAAAAGACGAACCCAAACGCGCTGGCATCCTGCCGTTGCGACACCATCTTCACGAACGTCGCGCTCACCGATGACGGCGACGTCTGGTGGGAAGGCATGACCAAGGAAGCCCCCGCGAACCTGACAGACTGGAAGGGCCGCAAGTGGAGCAAGGACCTCGGCGAACCCGCCGCGCACCCCAACAGCCGCTTTGCAGCGCCCATCCGCAACTGCCCCGTGGTTGACCCTGACTTCGAAAAGCTCGAAGGCGTTCCGGTTTCCGCGATGATAGTGGGCGGACGCAGGCCCTCGGGCATACCGCTCGTGTTCGAGGCGTTTGACTGGACGCACGGCATATACCTGGGCGCGATGATGGGTTCCGAACTCACCGCGGCCGCCGAAGGCGCCGTAGGCAAACTGCGCAGCGACCCGATGGCGATGCTCCCCTTCTGCGGCTACAATATGGCCGACTACCTCGGCCACCTGGTCGAGATGGGCAAGGGCCTTGAGCTCACGCCGCGCTTCTTCCACGTCAACTGGTTCCGCCGCGACGAGCAGGGCAACTTCATGTGGCCCGGCTTTGGCGACAACGCCCGCGTCCTCGCCTGGATGGTGAAGCGCGTCAACGGTGAATCTTCCGCGAAGGAAACGCCCATCGGCTTCATGCCCCGCTATGATGACATCATGTGGGAAGGCCTTGACTTCTCGAAGGAAGACTTCGACAAGCTCATGACTTTCGACGCCGAAATCGCCGCCGCCCAGCCGCTTTCAGACGAGCTTTACGACCAGCTCCCGAACGCGCTTAAGTTGCAAAGGGCTTCGTTGATTGAAAGACTTTCCTAGTCTTTTTGAATAGCTTTAAGAGCCAAGGTTTTAACCTCGGCTCTTTTTTTGTGCCGACATTCAGATTAAAAAATATTGGAATT
>JAVBSZ010000172.1:0-8864 GCA_031556415.1 Opitutales bacterium
ATGCTCAAAACCTACCAGTACTCCGGGCACGACGTCCTCATGAAGATGTCGCGCCACTCGGTTATAGGCAGGTACGCGAACTTCTACGGCTACTACCAGCGGGACTTTACAGACGCCCCGCTTGACCCCGAATACCCGTACAAGGGCCCCGACGTCACCTGCCTTTACTACCACCACGCGCCCTGCCACTTCGGCGCGTCTATGGACTATTTCATGGCGCAGCTGGAGATAGCCTCTAAGAACAAAATCAAATTCCCCTACGTGCGCCAGCAGGGCTACGTGTGGTTTACGGACAGGATATTCGGCCGCGCCGGCAAGGTATTCTTCGACGACAACTGCAAACCGATACTCGACAAAAACGGAGTGCGGCCCGACACCTTCAAAGTCAGCGTGCTTCTTGCGCGCGCAAAGGACGGCCTCTGGGCCATACTGTTTAACGACAGCGCAGCGGATTTGGAAACGGAAATCTCCTTCGATATGAGTTCGCGCGCCATGCGCGGCGTGAGGGCCGGCGCGAACGTCTCCCTCTACGACGGCGAGGGGAATAAGGTTTCCGAACTCCCCTTCTTCGGAAGGAAGGCCGTGAAAATCCCCGCGCAGAAAATCATGGCTCTCAAACTGCCCGCGGAGGAACTCGACACTGCGGCAACGCCAAAGCCCCTCGAAGGCGGGCATTTTCTCAAGAAAGCCCTCCCCTACGGCTGGGGGGATTTCCACGCATTCCGCATACGCGGGCCCTTCGGCAAAGACTCAATCTACGTGCTCTCCACGGGCGGCAAAGCCAAAAAGGATGCAAAGCTGAATTTGAAGATGAGCACGGGCGGCACGCCCGCCCTTCTGGAAAAGACGGACTATCCTTACGAAATCAGCGTGTACGGAATTGAGGAAAGCGCGCAGATTTCCCTGGACGTTGAAATTGTGGACGGCGGAAAAGTCATACAAAAATTGGAATCAATAAAGCTTTGACGAATTCGGGCGGCGGAGCCTAGAATTTGCAAATGATGAAAAAGCTTTTCCATTTGCACATTTTGGCTTCCGCGCTCTGCCTCGCACAGGCGCACGCGTCCGGCGCGGAAACTGAAGGCTTCGCCGAGTACCGTTTCGGAAAAATCGCCCTCACGGCAATCCACACGTCCGATTTTCAGGCAAAGCCCGACGTGCTCATAGGCGCGGAAGCTGCGGACGTCAAGAACGCCGAAGCCGCAAACGCGTTCAACATATCCGTCAACGCCTTCGTCGTGAAAATCGGCGGCAGCACGATACTTTTTGACGGCGGAGTTGACTCAAAGTCCGGCGGCAAACTGCTTGAGAATCTCGCGAAGGCGAAGATAAATCCGGCGGACGTCAATTACGTGGTGCTCACGCATTCGCATTTTGACCACACGGGCGGCCTGGTGGAAAACGGCAAAGCCGCCTTTCCGAACGCGACGCTGCTGATGTCAAAAAAGGAATTTGACAAGCCTGCGGACAAGGAGGCGCCCTACCTTTCCGCATACGCCTCAAAGCTTAAGACCTTCGCCTACGGCGCTGAAATCCTGCCGGGCGTCACAGCGCTTGACGCGCACGGCCACACACGCGGACACACCGTTTTCATGCTCAAAGACGGAGACGCGAAAGTTCTCATAGGCGCGGATTTGATTCACATAGGCATGGTTCAGTTCCCGCATCCGGACGTCGCGCTGAGTTTTGACACCAGCCTTACCGACGCCGTGCTTTCGCGCAGGCGCATTTTTGACACGCTGGCGAAGGACGGCACGCCCGTCGCCTTCGCGCACATCAAATTCCCGGGCGTCGGCAAGATTTCAAAGAAGGACGGCGGCTACGGGTTCACACCGCTCAAGCCCTGATTCATTTTTCAGACAGCGCGGCGGATATTTCCGATATGAATCTGCCCGCCTCCGCAAGCGCCGCATCCTCTCCGCGTTCAACACAGGCCCTGTGGACCAAGTCCACGAGTTTGCTGCCTATCACCACGGCGTCGGCGTTTGCCGCAGCCTCGCGCGCCATCTGCGGGCTGGAAATTCCGAAGCCTGCGGCGATGGGAAGCTTCGACGCCCTCCTCACTTCCGCCAAACGTTCGGATATCCCGTCAGGCAGGCTGTCGCGCTGGCCCGTCGTCCCCGCAACGGTGACGTAGTAGAGAAAGCCCGAGCCTTTTTTGGTGATGGCCTCCACGCGCTCCGGCGGCGTGAATGGGGAGGCGAGCAGTATCATGTCTATCCCGCGCGGTTTGATTGCGGCAAGGACTTCGCCGCACTCCTCGAGCGGCGCGTCAACTATCAGCCACGCGTCCACGCCCGCATCTTTGCTCATTTGGGCAACGCGCTCGGCGCCGATTTTGAAAACGGGGTTGTAGTACGAAAAGAGAACGAAGGGCTTGTCAACGCCATCGCGGCGAAGTTCGCCCACCATGCGCAGGATGCCCGGGATGTTCGTTCCGCTTCTGAGCGCGCGCAGGCTCGCCGCCTGTATAGTCGGGCCGTCTGCCATGGGGTCTGAAAACGGGACGCCGAGTTCCACGATGTCCGCGCCCGCCTCGCACACGGTTTTTATGAGCCGCTTGGTGAAGGCCAAGCTCGGGTCTCCGCAGCTGATGAACGGCACGAGCGCCGCCCTGTTCTCCCTTTTCAACCTCTTAAATGTGTCCCTGATTTTCACGGTCTATTTCCCTTCCAAATATTTCATTACGGAATCCATGTCCTTGTCCCCGCGCCCCGAAAGGTTCACCAGTATGATGTCCTCCCCGTCGAGTTCGCGCGCGTTTTTCATGGCCAGCGCAACCGCGTGCGATGATTCAAGGGCGGGAATTATACCCTCGTAAGCGCAGAGCGCGCGGAAGGCGTCCACCGCCTCCGCGTCTGTGATTGGAACATACTTTGCGCGCCCGCAATCGCGCAGATGGCTGTGTTCTGGGCCCACGCCCGGGTAGTCCAGCCCCGCGGAGACAGAATAAGTGTCGAGTATCTGACCGAATTCGTCCTGCAGAAGATAGGTCTTGTTCCCGTGGAGAACGCCGACGCTACCGCCGTTGAGGCTGGCCGCGTGCCTGCCGCTTTCAACGCCGTCTCCCGCCGCCTCCGCGCCGAAGAGCTGCACGTTTTTATCTTTTATGAAAGGTGCGAAAATCCCTATCGCGTTGCTCCCGCCGCCGACGCACGCGACAACCTGCGTGGGAAGCCTGCCGCAGATTTTCCCCAGCTGCCGTCTGGCCTCGCGCCCTATTACGGACTGGAACTCCTTCACCATTTCGGGGTAAGGGTGCGGGCCCGCCGCCGTGCCTATCACGTAAAAGGTGTCCTCGCACGTGGCCACCCAGTTTCGCAGGGCCTCGTTCATGGCGTCTTTCAGCGTGGCGTCCGCGCTTTCGGTCTCCACGGAAATAAGATTTGCACCGAGCATTTTCATGCGCGCTACGTTCTGCGCCTGCCGCGCGATATCTACGCTTCCCATAAAAACGTCGCAGCGCATCCCGAAAAGCGCGGCGATTGTCGCCGTGGCAACGCCGTGCATCCCCGCGCCCGTCTCCGCAATCAGGCGCGTCTTGCCCATGCGCCGCGCAAGCAGAACCTGGCCCACGACGTTGTTAACCTTGTGCGCGCCCGTGTGGTTGAGGTCCTCGCGCTTGAGGTAGATTTTTGCGCCGCCGCAGAGTTGGGTGAGCCTGCGCGCAAAATAAAGCGGGCTCTCCCTGCCCACGTAATTTTTCAGTATGTCGGCATACTCCGCCTTGAATGCGGGGTCTTTCAGCGCCGCGCGAAACTCGCGCTCAAGCTCTTTGAGCGCGCCCATGAGCGTTTCGGCCACATACTGCCCGCCGTAAATCCCGAATTTTCCTTTTTTACTTTTCATGATTTTTAAGCCTTTTTAAAATTCTTCCTATCGCCCCGACGTCTTTGCGCCCTGGAGAAATTTCCACCCTGCTGTTGAAATCCAGCATCCACGGACGCACTCTTTCAGATGCTTCAATAAAATTTTCTTCCGATATTCCGCCCGCCAGAATGACGCTCTTTTCTTCCGCAAGCCTGGCTGCAAGCGCCCAGTCTGCGAGCGTGCCCGTGCCGCCCGTTCTGCCGCTCAAAGAGGAATCGGCAAGTATCCTGTCTGCCGGAGATTTTTTGGCGCAAACCAAATCCTCCTCGGAATTCAGCCAAAAAGTTTTCCATACCTCCGCGCCGCCGCCTTTGAATTTTTCGATGAATGCTGCGCTCTCGCTTCCGTGGAACTGGAGAGCGGATAGTCCGCATCCTTCAAGCGCCTTTCTTACAAAACCCTCATCCGCGTTCACGAACACGCCGGCGAGCTTGACGCGCCCGCCCAGCGCTTCGGAAATTTCGCGCGCGCGCCGCAGCGTGATAAACCGCAGGCTGGACTGCGCGAATATTAGGCCGAGGAAGTCTGCGCCCAAGTCCGCAATGGCAAGGGCGTCTTCCGCATTCGTTATTCCGCAGATTTTTGACTTCATTTAAACAGCTAGAAAATTTCTAAGTTCGGCTTCGGGAAACTTTTTGCTCATCAGCGCCGTCCCTATCAGCACGGCACTAGCGCCCGCGTCTCCCGCGCGCATGAGCGTCTCCCTGTCTATCACAGCGCTTTCCAAAACGCGCGGCAGGTTTGAGGGAATCCGTTTTATGAGTTTTAGGGACGCCTCAATGTCCGTGCTGAAATCCGAAAGGTTGCGCGAATTCACGCCTATTATGTTCGCGCCGCATTCCAGAAGGAAGTCCACCTCGCGCTCGTCATGAGCCTCCGCAAGCACGTCGAGGTTCAGCCTTTTTGCGAGGGCGTTCAGGCGCATGAAGCGCTCCTTATTCAAAATTTTCGCGATGAGCAAAACCGCGCTCGCGCCCATGAGCTTGGCCTCGCATATCTGGTATTCGTCGAATATGAAGTCTTTGCGCAGGGTCGGTATGCCCACGCTTTCAGAAACCTTTTTAAGATAATCCGGAGAGCCGAGGAAGTATGCCTCCTCCGTGATCACGGAAAGCGCGGCGGCTCCCGCCTCTTCAAGCCTTAGCGCGAGCTCCACCGGATTGAAGTCCTCCCTTATCAGCCCGCGCGACGGCGACGCCTTTTTGAGCTCCGCTATCACCGCCGGAAGGAAGTTGCGCTGGTAAAGCGCCATCTTCAGGCTGGGGCGCTTGACGCTGAAACGCAGCGCGCGCGCGTATATGTCTTCAAGGCTTAACATAGCCTTGGCCCTGTTTATGCGTTCGAGCTTCACCGAACATATTTCGTCCAATATCGTTTTTGTCTTCATTTTATTGATTTGAAAATTTTACAAGTTTCTCAAGCTTTTCCATCGCCCTGCCGCTGTGCAGGGAGTCCGCCGCGAGTCCGAGCGCATCGGAAAAATTGTCCGCCTTCCCCGCCGTCATTATGGCGGCGGCGGAATTGAGCAGGCAGACGTTCCGCGCGGCTCCGTTTATCTCCCCCTTCAAAATGCCGAGAGTTATGGCCGCGTTTTGCGCGCCGTCCCCGCCGCGTATTTCCGAGGCGGAGCCGCCTTCGGGGAAGTGCCTGTAAGGGTCGAACTCATAAGTTTTGACGCTGCCGTCCTTGAGTTCGCTCACGCGGCTTGCGCAGGTCGCCGAAATTTCGTCAAGGCCGTCGGCGCCGTGCACCACAAAGGCCCTGCGGCTGCCGAGGCGCTTCAGGCATTCGGCGATTATCTCAATGTGAGCGTTGTCAAAAACGCCTATGAGGTGCGCCTTCGCGCCCGCCGGGTTCACAAGGGGGCCGAGCAGGTTGAATATCGTCCTGAAACCGAGTCCGCGCCTCACGTTTGCCACGGCGCGCATGGCGGGGTGCATCTTCTGCGCGAAGAGAAAGGCTATGCCGTGCTCCTGCAGGCAGTGCTCCATCAGCGCGGGAGAAGCGTCCAAGTTGAAACCCAACTCGGCGAGCAAATCTGCGGAGCCGCATTTGCCGGTGGCCGCCCTGTTGCCGTGCTTAGCCACGCACACTCCCGCGCCCGCCGCCACAAAGGCGGCGGTTGTGGAGATGTTGAAGGTGTCCATGCCGTCCCCGCCCGTGCCGCAGGTGTCTATTGGAGAGAGGGCGCCCGTGCTTATGAAGTTCGCGCGCCTGCGCATTGCGAGCGCCGCTCCCACGATTTCATCCACCGTCTCACCCTTCATTTTCAGCGCGGTGAGAAAGGCCGCGATGATGTGCTCGGGAATTTCTCCCGACATGATTTCACCGAACGCTTCCGAGCTTTCATTCTGCGTGAGGTTGGCGCGGTCTGTTGCGACGCGGCGAAGGCATTTGTACAGAACCGAATTTTTCATAGTACGCGCGCCCCTTTTAAGAAGTTTCCAAGCAGGCGCTTTCCGCCGTGCGTGAGTATGGATTCCGGGTGGAACTGCACGCCCTCTATTTCAAATTGCCTGTGCCTGAGCGCCATGATTTCCCCGTCCGCGCTTTGCGCCGTGATTTCAAGGCAGGCCGGCAGCGTTTCTTTTGAAACGGCAAGCGAATGGTAGCGCACGGCCGACATCGGCGAAGCCATGCCGGAGAATGCGCCCGCGCCGGAATGCTCGATTTTATCCACCTTACCGTGCATTACCCTCTTCGCCAGAACGATGTCCGCGCCGAAGGCGCAGCCTATTGACTGCATGCCGAGGCACACGCCGAACATGGGAACTTTTCCCGCGAATTTTTTGACGAATGCGACAGTCTCACCCGCGTTCTTCGGCGAGCTCGGCCCTGGGGAAAGTATGACGGCGGCGGGAGCGAGCGCGAACATCTCTTCCGCACTCATCTCGTCATTGCGCACCACCTTAACCTCAGCGCCAAGCGTCCGCGCGTAGTCAACAAGGTTGTAGCTGAAGGAGTCGTAATTGTCTATGAGCAGAACCATTTTACGCCTCCCCCTTTTCGATTTTCAGCGCGAGCTGCAAAGACCTTTCAAGCGCCCTCGCCTTCATGCGCGTCTCCTCGTATTCCTTCTCGGCGTCGGAATCGTAGACGATACCCGCGCCCGCCTGCACGCTCATTTGCCCCTCCGCAACCAGTAGCGTGCGTATGGTTATGGCAAGGTCCATGCTGCCGCCGTAGCCGATGTAGCCGACGGCCCCGCCGTAGGGCCCCCTGCGCTCGTTTTCAAGTTCGTTTATGATTTCCATGGCTCGTATTTTCGGCGCGCCGCTGAGCGTTCCCGCGGGGAAGACGGCCCTGAAGGCGTCAAAGGCGTCCATGCCCTTTTGCGCAAATCCGGAGACGTCGGAAACGATATGCATGACGTGCGAGTAGCGCTCCACGCTCATGAAGGAACTCACCTGCACGCTGCCCGCCTCGCAGAATTTTGCGAGGTCGTTGCGGCCCAGGTCCACGAGCATCAGGTGCTCCGCCCTTTCCTTTTCGTCGGAGAGCAGTTCGTCGGCCAGGCGCATGTCCTCAAGCTGGTCCGCGCCCCTGCGGCGCGTGCCCGCGATGGGGCGCACCTCGGCCCTGCCGTCCCTGAAACGCAGCAGTGTTTCGGGGGAGGAGCCCACGATGTATTTGGAGGCCGCCTTGAAAAAATACATGTACGGAGACGGGTTGATGAGCCTCAGCGCCCTGTACACCGCCACGGGGTTCACCTCCGCCTTGGCCGAAAATTTCTGGGACGGCACAATCTGGATTATCTCGCCCTGCCTGATGCACTCCTTCGCCTTCTCGACGGCTTCGATGAATTCGTCGCGCCCGAAGTTTGACTTAAGTTTGATTTCGTCGGAGAGCGCGACGCGGGGGCGCTCCGGAGGCATGACGGAATTGAAAACTTCGGAAAGCGCCCTGATGCGCGCGGCGGCGTCATCGTATGCGGCGGCGGCATTTTCAAACTCGTCTATGTGCGCGCAGGCCACGATGCTCGCGCGGTGGCGAAGGTTGTCAAAGATTATCAAATCGTCATACAGCGCAAAGCGCGCGTCATCCCACACGCGCCCGCCCTTGGGCTTTGGAAGCTTTTCGAAGAGACCCGCGCACTCGTACCCGAAGTAGCCCACGGCGCCGCCCACGAAGTGAGGAAGCCCGTCAACATGCGCCACGGAGCGCCCTGATAGATGGTCGCGCAGCGGCGAAAGCGGCCCCAGGCCGTCTTCGGATTCCGCCTCAACCCTCCTGCCGTCCGCAAATTCCAGAACACCCCTGCGCCCGTTGAGCGTGAATATAGCGCGCGGCCTGCGGCCTATGAAGCAGTAGCGCCCCCAGTTGTCTATGTTCTCCGCGCTTTCAAGGAGGAAGCATTCGTCGGACGCCGCCTCAATTTTTGCGAACACGGAGACCGGCGTCTGCATGTCGGCTATAAGTTCCGCGAAAACTGGCACAACATTGTGAAGTTTTGCGCTTCTTATGAATTCGTCTTTGCTTGGTGTCATTTTGAAAAGGCCAAAAAAATGGCGGCCCAGACAAAAGGCCGCCGTGAGTTTAAAAGTGTTTTTAAACCCTCGCGACCTTTTTGCTAAACCACCTGTTGTTCATTTTTAAATTTATTCGTCGGGCATGACTTTTGTTTTAAAGTTTGTCAATGCTTTGTTTAAAGATTTTTTAAAATTCAAACCCAACTTGCTGAGTGTGCGAAAATTGAATTATACGGAAGATTTCCCTATCCGAAAAGGCTTTTGAAGGCTTTTCTGAAGCGGGTAATCAGGGATTCCTCCTTGGGCGCGGGCGGCTCGTCAACATAGAGCACGTGCCGACCCTCCTTCAAAACGCGCACGCATTCAAGGTAAAGTTTGAGGCCCATCCAGGCGTCCGTCGCCGCGTAGTCGAGCTGCTTTTGAGTCAGAGTCTCGCTGGCCCAGTTGCTCAGCTGCGCGCTTTTTGAAATCCTCACGCCGAGCATAGCGGCGCAGAGGTTTTTCATGCCATCGGGCAGTGCGGCG
>JAVBSZ010000143.1:0-3284 GCA_031556415.1 Opitutales bacterium
TGCATTCAAACGCCTTCAAAGCCTTGTGCGTTCAGACGCAATCATCATTACCGATGACAAGTCCTACGACCCTAACAAGGTCAATTTCGACATTGCAACCCGCTCCAAGCTTGGGCGCGCACCCGTCCAGAAGAATCCGGAAAGCGTAAAGAATTTTCCCGCCCGTCCCGTTTTGGAGGCTGTGCTTAAACCCGAAATCGTCTCAATAGAGAATTCAAAAATGCGCATAAGCTACACGCAGAAAGATTGCGGAGGCCAAAAGGTGTTCGAGCGTTCGGCGGAACTTTTTATGCGCGGGGGAACGGTCCTCAAGATGCCGCCGTTCAAGGACGAGGCGCTTTTTGTAATCTCTCACAGAAGCCCTAAGCTTGCGGTCAACCTCTTTTTTTGCGCGTGGAATGACGACAAGTCGCGCCTGAAGATAAGCGTGGGCGGCAAAGACGTCATGCTCCCGGGAGAGAAGTCTAACCCTTACGAGGCGGGTGAGGCGCGCCTGCTTCTGCCTATAAGCGTCAAAAAAATCGGCGCAAGGAGCCTTAAGATTACTTACGACAACTTTGCCGAGGCAGTCCTCACGCTTCCGGAAGACGGTTACGCCGCGCGTTTCGAGGTGGATTGCCCCGTTGAAAGGGCTGGGTGGTATTCCCTCGGCTTCAGCGCCTTCAACGAAGTCCCCCAAGAGCTTTTGAGCGCGACGCTTCTGCCGCCGCTTTACCAGCAGAAGCGCACGATGGAAAAGCCCGCCGCAGTGCCCAGCGGCTTTGCCTCGCACCCCATAAGCCTTGCGGAAAGCTCCTTTGACAGCGTGAAAGTTTCCTACGCGCTGATGGCGGACACTTCGCAGATTCCCTGCTCCGAATGGCCGCGCACGCAAAGGCCGCACTTTGCGCTCTCGCTTTCGAATGATTCCGGCGGCGTGCAGCCCAGCGGCTTCACACCCGTCCTCGGCGCGTGGAATTCGCGTTTTGAGGCGGACTCATCGGTGAAAGCAACTTGGCAGCTAATCTGCGCTCCGCTCGCGTGGACTGAAACGCTCGAAGTCGCCAACAGCGAAGTCCTCAAAAGCGGATGGCTGCGCGAGCCCTTTGAAACCTCGCTAAGCGATGCCGTCTGCAACATGGCCGCCTTCCTGAAAAACGCCGCCGCCTCCGGATGGAATGCCGACCTCAAGGGGCGCTACAACATAGAAAGCAGAATGTGCGTCACGCAGGCAAGCCCGCTTGCCGAGCTGTCAATCGCGCTTCTGACGGACGATGAAAATTATTACAAAACATTTTCGCTTCCGTCCATAGAGTACACGCTCACGCGGCCCAGCACGCATTTTTTCAGGGAGCTTCCCCCTGAATCCCCGTTTTTGAACGATTTTATGAGCTATCTGCGCGTGCCCTCCGGCTTCAATGACGCCGGATACTTTGCCGGAGTCAACGCCATGTTGGGTCATGCCAACCCCTTCTTCAGGGAATTCTATAAAAACAAGGACGGCGAATTCAGGCGCGTGTACGGCGGCGGCAAGCGCAACTGGCAGGCCATGCTCGGCGTCTATTTGGCCGACCCCGCGCAGGTGTCTCTGGACGAAATGAAGGCCGATTGCGACGCCTTCATCGCCGAAAGCATTTTGACGCGCACGGAAGGCGAGCACGTCAACAATTTTTCAAACTGCCCGCCCATAACCCCCTATTGGTGGAATCTCGTGGACATTTACGAAATAACGAAGGAGAAAAAATATTTGGACGCCGCACTTGAAGGCGCGTTCGTCTCCATGTCCAACATCTGGTCATACCCGCAGCCGTTGGGAGAAATCACCATCAATAAAAACAACCGCTCATACGGCGTTGTCCACAAGTGGTGGCTGGGAAACGGGAAGTTCAGGCTGGGCCTTGGTGAGAACGAAAAGGCCTTCGCGGCAATCCCCAAGGAAAAACGCCTTTCCGCGAGGGACGACGCCGAGCACGCGTGGATACTGCCCGAGGAGCAGGTGGACGCCAAAAAAGTCGCGCTCATGGGCATGAGCCTCGAAGGGCCCAGCACGCTGCTCAGCGGCGCGGACAATTACCGCCACATCATAATGAGCTCATGGGCTCCCGAGATGCTGCGCGTTGCCACGCATTCGGGCAGGGACTCACTCTTCAAATTCTCCCGCCACTCGATGATAGGGCGCTTTGCAAACTATCCAGGCTATTACGTGAGCGACTTCACGCGCCTCATACACGACGAAAATTATCCCTACAAGGGGCCGGACCTCACCAGCCTTTACTTTCACCAGGCCCCCGCCTTCTTCGCGCAGTGTCTGGATTATCTTGTGGCGCAGGCCGAGCGCGCTACGGAGTCAAAAGTGCGCTTCCCTTATGTGCGCCAGCAGGGCTACGTATGGTTCACAGACAGGATATTCGGCGGCGGGGCGGGCGAGTTCTTCGGGGAGAAGGCGCTTCTTAAGCTCGATAAAAACGCCCTGCGCGCCGACACCCCGAAAGTCAGCGTCCTTCCCGCGCGCGCCGAGAATTCATTGTGGTTTCTCATGCTTAACGACAGCGGCGCGGAAGTCGGCGCAAAGTTTTCGGCGGATTCTTCCGCGCGGCTCATGAAGGGCGTTTCCCTCGACAGCGGCGCGGAACTCTTCGACGCGCGCGGCGTGAAAATTTCAGACGTGGCGGACGTGAAAAACTTTGAGGCGAAGATACCCGCTTTGGGCGCCGTCGCCCTGCGTCTGAAAGCGCCGCATAAGGAGATAGACTCAAAACCAGCGCAGATTGAAAACGGGCACATAGTCCTTGAAAAAGTTGCGCAAGGGTGGGGAGACCTTCACGCGTTCAGGATACGCGGGCCCTTCGGAAAAGACTCTCTCTACATAGCCCTCACGGGGAAGCCCAGCGGCGGAAAAATCGAGGTTGTTTTTGAATCCCCGCAGATGCAGCCCCTCGTGAAGGAGTCGCAAATTTTCGAGCTCTCGCACTATCCTATAGCCCCTTCGCAAAAGCTGAAATTCAAAGTGAAACTTTCCAGCAGGGCCCACGGGGAGTTCACCACCAACACTCTCGAATTTTAAATTCCGAAACCGCATTGACCAAATATGCTCTGGCACCATTTTGGCGCCCAGGATTCGGGATGAAGAACGAGGCAAATGGAACTATGCGCCAAAAGCGCCCGCTAGACCATATCCCAAACAAGTATTCGTTTTTTCGATGCAGGCGCAATGAAGCCGCAAGTGGATTAAAAAGCGAAATATTAAAAGCGGCTTCATTGCTAAAAGCCTCCATGTCGGTTTTGTTCCTCGGCAGTGCAAAGCA